>NZ_DATGKU010000054.1:0-1785 GCF_035294505.1 Chthonomonas sp.
CCTCACGCCAAATGGTTCCTGGGCGGCAAGCTTAACGTCAGCGTGAACTGCGTAGACCGACACCTAAAAACACACCCCGATAAAGTCGCCATTCTATGGGAGGGCGAGCCGGGCGATACGAGAACGCTCACCTACCGCCAACTGCATGAGGAGGTCAATCGGTTCGCCGCAGCCTTGCATTCCATAGGCGTATCCAAAGGCGATCGCGTAACCATCTACATGCCGATGGTGCCCGAAGCCGCTATCGCCATGTTGGCCTGTACCCGCATCGGAGCTATGCACTCTGTGGTCTTCGGCGGATTTTCTGCCGATAGCCTTCGCGAGCGCACCAACGACTGCGGCGCCAAAGTGGTGCTTACGGCAGATGGCTATTGGCGACGTGGCAACATTGTGCCCCTGAAAAAAACCACCGACGAGGCTCTCACCGGTTGCCCAACCGTTGAAAAGGTCGTGGTGTTGCGCCGTATTGGCGATCAGGCCGCCGTCACCATGCAACCCGGCCGTGATATCTGGTGGCACGAGCTGGTGGCCTCTGCGCCCGCGGAGTATCCTCCCGAACTGATGGACTCGGAAGACCCACTCTACGTGCTCTACACCTCCGGCAGCACGGGAAAGCCGAAAGGCATTTTGCACACAACCGGCGGCTACCTCACCGGAGTGTATGCCACCACGAAAATGGTTTTTGACCTTAAGCCCAACGATGTCTACTGGTGCACGGCGGATGTAGGCTGGGTTACCGGGCACTCCTATGTGGTCTATGGGCCGCTGGCCAACGGGGCTACCGTGGTAATGTACGAGGGTTCGCCCGACTGGTCACGCGAGGGCAAGCCGTGCCAAGATCGCTTCTGGGACATCATCGAGAGGCATAAAGTAACCATCCTCTACACGGCACCAACCCTTATCCGCGCCTGCATGAAGTGGGGTGAGGAGCCGCCGGCTCGTCACGATCTCTCCAGCTTGCGCCTCCTTGGAACGGTTGGCGAGCCGATTAACCCAGAGGCGTGGCTCTGGTACCACAAAAACATCGGCCATGAGCGTTGTCCCATTGTAGACACCTGGTGGCAAACCGAAACCGGAGCGATTATGATCTCGCCGCTGCCAGGCATCACCACCACACGTCCGGGCAGTGCCACTAAGCCGCTCCCCGGCATCTTTGCCGACGTGGTGGACGAGCAGGGCAATTCGCTGCCGCCTGGGCAAAAGGGCATCTTGGTGATTACGAAGCCCTGGCCCTCCATGCTGCGCACTCTCTGGGGCGACGATGAGCGCTATAAACAGGTCTACTGGTCGCGCTACCCCGGCCGCTACTTCCCCGGTGACGGCGCCATGCGGGATGCCGACGGCAACTTTTGGCTGCTAGGTCGAGTGGACGACATCTTGCTGGTGGCCGGACATAACATCTCCACCATGGAGATGGAAAGTGTGTTGGTGGAGCACCCGGCGGTTGCGGAAGCGGCCGTCATCGGAAAAGCACACGAGATAAAGGGGCAAGCACCCGTGGCCTTTGTCATTGTGCGCCAGCAGTATGCCCCTCAAGATGCTGTAGCCGCAGAGAGGCTGCGGCAGGAGCTGAAGGAGTTCGTCGCCAAGAAACTGGGCGCTATCTGCCGACCCGACGATGTGATCTTAACCGCAGACCTCCCGAAAACACGCTCCGGCAAAATCATGCGGCGCCTCCTGCGCGACATCGCCGAAGGGCGTGTGCTTGGCGATACAACCACTCTGGCCGATCCTACCGTAGTGGCAAACCTGCGCAAAAAGTACGAGGAGACGGAAGCCTAAGCG
>NZ_DATGKU010000055.1:0-15841 GCF_035294505.1 Chthonomonas sp.
ATTCAGATTGACAATTGAGTAAGCAATGCGATGACGAGGCCAGTAGGCACGAAGCTCTCGCTTCAGAGAGTCGCCGGGTGGTGCAAGGCGATGCAGAGGCGTGCTGAAACTCCCCTCCGAGCAGAAACGCTGAACCGTGCCGTAGGGCACACAGTAGGCTTTCCGGTTAGCGCCCGATAGAGCGCCTTGAGTGATCGGCAGAATGCCCTTTGGCATTCGACGTGCGCATTGCGTTAATGCGTGCCGATATCAAGGGTGGTACCGCGTGAGCAGAGCCTCTCGTCCCTTGGGGATGAGAGGCTTTTTTGGATTAGGATGCACCGCAAGTGTGGAGGAGTGAAGAGAGATGCAACTGTCAGGAGCACAGATTTTACTGGAGTGCTTGAAGAAAGAAGGGGTTACCCATATCTTTGGCTATCCGGGAGGGGCTGTACTGCCCATCTACGATGCCATCTTCGACTGTAAAGAGATCGAACATGTGCTGGTAAGACACGAACAGGGGGCGGCTCATATGGCCGATGGCTATGCCCGTTCGAGCGGAAAGGTGGGGGTTTGCCTCGCGACCAGCGGCCCCGGCGCGACCAATTTGGTGACCGGAATCGCCACGGCCTACATGGATTCTATTCCTATCGTCGCCATTACCGGCCAGGTACGCACCTCTGCCATCGGCAAAGATGCCTTCCAAGAGGCCGACATTACCGGCATTACGATGCCCATCACCAAACATAACTTCTTGGTGAAGCGGGTCGAAGACCTGGCGGAAGCCATTGCCGAGGCCTTCTACATCGCCCGCACGGGGCGCCCCGGCCCTACGCTCGTGGATATTCCACTCGATGTGAGTAAGGCCGTCACCGAGTTCGATCCGGATGACTATCCTCGCCTGGTCTCTATTCCTTCGTACAAGCCGATCGGCCCCCATACGCGGGTGCCGGAGATGCAACTGCGAAAAGCGGCTCAGCTCATCGCGGAAGCGGAGCGCCCCGTGCTCTATGTTGGTGGAGGTGCGGTCGCCTCGGGGGCACAGGCGGAAGTAACGGCCCTGGCCGAAAAAACCAATATCCTTGTGACCACCACGTTGATGGGCAAGGGCGCCATAGACGAGACCCATCCGCTTTGCATCGGTATGCTGGGCATGCACGGCACAGCCTATGCCAACCACGCCGTCAACAACGCCGATTTGCTCATTGCCATAGGTGCCCGCTTCGATGACCGCGTTACCGGCAACGTAGACAAGTTTGCCGTGGGTGCACGCATCATCCATATTGATATAGACCCGGCCGAGATCGGAAAGGTGAAAACCCCCGATGTGCCCATCGTAGGCGATGTAAAAACCGTGCTTACCGAGCTGCTACGCCATGTGAAGCCTCGGCCATGGAGCGCCTGGAACGACACCATCATGCAGTGGAAAAAGATGTTCCCCCTGGTCTACCCCAACGATGGCAAGCTCTACGCCGAGTACATCATCGAGCAGATCAACGTGCTCTTCGACTACGATGCCATCATGACGACCGATGTGGGGCAACATCAGATGTGGGCGGCGCAGTACTTTAAATGTCGCAGACCTCGCCAATGGGTAACTTCGGGCGGATTGGGTACCATGGGCTTCGGGCTTCCTGCCGCTATCGGAGCGCAGTTTGCCAATCCGAACAAGCGGGTAGTGTGCCTCTCCGGCGACGGCTCCTTCCAGATGTGCAACCAAGAGCTGATGACGGCCACAGTCTATCGTTTGCCTATTATCACGGTGGTGGTCAACAACAAGTCGCTGGGCATGGTGCGCCAGTGGCAGGAGATGTTCTACGATGAGCGCTACAGCGCAGTAGACCTTGAGGCCTCGCCCGATCTGGTGAAACTCGCCGAGGCCTACGGTGGGGTGGGAATGCGCGTAACGCAAAAGGAGGAATTGCTACCCGCTTTGGAGAAAGCAAAAGCGGTTACCGATCGTCCTGTCGTCATTGACTGTGTGATCCCGACGTCGGAGAACGTCTACCCGATGATTCCGTCAGGCCAGTCCATTGAAGAGATGATGCTGAGGAAAGACCTCGAGCAACTTAAGGCGAGCGTCCATGCCGACTCGGAGGACTGGTCGTTCTCGGAGGAGGATCGGGTGCTTTCTCAGTATCTTCAGGTGGCCAAAACCGCACCGTCTGACGATAAGGAGCGCTAAAGGAAAGAACGACATGGGGCGGCGGGCCGTGTCGCCGCCCCGCCTCGAGGTGGTTTATGCAAAACATTGACCAGATCGCACCCGATGAGCTTTGGCACTACTACCAGCGTGGCTATCACTGCATGGTACGAAACGGGTTTTTCTTCCGTCAAGTGCTGCGGCCTGCCCTCTCGCATGTCTTTTTCCAGCGGGCTGTGCCTATCTTTATCGAGTATGCACGCGCCAACCACGGCATGGGGGAACTGCCTCCAAGCTTTGCCGAACAGTTGCAGTCGTGCCCGCTCTCTCCGCGCGACCTTTTGCATCTCGACTATGCCATCAGTCTGGGCATGGCGGAAGAGCAGATCGAAGCCCTGAAAAGAGCGGTCAACCCCAACGGCCCCGTCATGGAGTGGCCCGGCCCTCCTATCTTTGGGGCTTTCATCGCCGTGGACATGCCCAACGACATGGAAAAATGGCTCTTTTCTGATGACGACGATACGGAGGAGGAGTTGGAGGACGACGACGATTTCGATGATGATGACGACGACAAGTCACCGCCTACCCGTTTCGATCTGTAGAGGTGCATCGAATTCGTATCGTTCAGAAAGAAAGGATGGATTTAATAGTGAGTAACGGGATTCTTGCACAATTGCAGCAGTATCACACCATCACCGTGCTGGTGGAGAACCATCCGGGCGTGCTGGCCCGAGTGGCAAGTCTGTTCGCCCGACGCGGTTTCAATATCGAGTCTTTGGCGGTTTCGGTGACCGATCGCCCCGAGATCTCGCGTATGACTATCGTGGTGGAGGGCGACCATAGGGTGTTGGAGCAGATCACCAAGCAGCTCAACAAGCTCGTTGAGGTGATCAAAGTGGTCGAGTACACCGAAACGGCCGCCGTTGAGCGGGAGCTGGCACTGATCAAGGTGAATGCAGAACCGAAAGACCGTGGCGAGATCATGCAGATCGTCGAGATTTTCCGAGGCCGCATCATTGACATGAGCGAAAAGACGTTCATTGTTGAGGTCACCGGCAGCACGGAGAAGCTCGATAAGATCGTGCAGCTGCTGAATACCTACGGCATTCGCGAGATGGTCCGCACTGGAATTATCGCTATGGCAAGGGGGGCTAAAACGGCAGCTCGCTCCGGTCGGGACGGGATAGATTAGGCAAAGCCCATGTTGCACGAGCTGATCGGCCTTGGGGAGTTTACCAAACTGTGCATTGGAGGCGCTGTTGCTACGCCGATCATCGCCCTAGCCTGGGCTTTAGCAAAGCCTCGACATCGTTATCAGGCTGTTCTTTTGGCGCTGCTAGGCCCGGCTAACCTTGCTCTGTGGGAAATCTACAATCGTATAACGGATCATTTCGGGCTAGACACGGTGCGCAATCTCATCATCAATGTCGGGCTGTTTGTGGGGCTTGGGGTGCTGGGCGGCATTGGCTCTGGGCTGTTTGAAAGCCGTTGGACCCGGGGCGAACGGCCCGCTGACCAGGGCGAGGAGGCCCATGGTGTAAGGCCATAAAAAGGAGGCAATAGATGACTTACCCGCCACCGGCGCGGGGCACAAACCCGCTTCTTTATATATTGGCCGCTTGCGGCGGTTGCGTTCTTCTGGTGGTTATAGGCATTTTCGGATTCGGCCTTTTCGTATCGCATAAATTCGGAGGTGCCTTCCAGCAGATGGCGGTTGTTGGCCGGTTTGGGACGGACCTGCAGCAGCACGATTACGAGAATGCCGTCGCTTTGCTCACGGGTTCGGCACGGCAGGAGTACTCTGTGAACGCGCTTCAGCAAAAAATGGAAGGGTTGGAGAAAAAGTACGGTGCTTTAGAGAGTTTTACATTAGACCCTCAACAGTTTCGGAATCAAAACCCATCTCAAACGCAGAACCCGCTTCAGCTGTCAGACTATCTCTGCGATCTGCAGTTTCAACGGGCCTTAGTTCATATGAAACTGCATTTCGACTCCTCCGATCCCCGCCATATTTCCGGCATTACGTGGGGCAGTGTGTATAAAAACACTTCAGAAACTCAGGAGGGAGCTAAAGAGCACACGAAGTGAAGAGGGAACTGCTTTAGAAGTGTTAGAGACCGTTTTTAATGAACAAATTTCAGTGTAAGGAGAGAAAGTTTTAGGATGCCTGCAACTATCTATTACGACAAAGATGCTGACCTCGCCACGCTGCGCGGCAAAAAGGTGGCCGTGATCGGCTATGGCAGTCAGGGGCATGCGCATGCCCTCAACCTGCGCGATTCTGGGGTAGACGTGGTGGTGGGGCTGCGCCCAGGTAAGTCGTGGCACGCCGCCGAAAGCGACGGGCACGTGGTGTTGCCCGTTGCCGAGGCCGCCGAACAGGCCGACATCATCATGATCCTGGTCAACGACGAGTATCAAGCGGCCCTCTATAAGGAGGCAATCGAGCCGCATCTCAAGCCCGGCAACGCCATCGCCTTCGGGCATGGGTTCAACATCCACTTTGGGCAGATCGTGCCGCCTGCCGATGTAGATGTGTTTATGGTGGCACCAAAGGGGCCGGGGCATCTGGTTCGGCGCGTATTTACCGAGGGCAAAGGGGTGCCATGTCTTATCGCTATTCACCAAAACCCTACCGGAAACGCCAAAAATATCGCCCTGGCCTATGCGAAAGCGATCGGAGGAACGCGCGCCGGCGTTATCGAGACGACCTTTAAAGAGGAGACCGAAACCGATCTGTTTGGCGAGCAGGCGGTGCTGTGCGGAGGTGCCACGGCCCTGGTGAAAGCCGGCTTTGAGACGCTTGTGGAGGCCGGCTATCAGCCTGAAATCGCCTACTTCGAGTGTTTGCACGAGCTGAAGCTCATCGTAGACCTCATGTATGAGGCCGGGATCGCCGGAATGCGCTACTCCATTTCCGACACAGCCCAATACGGAGATATGACGCGCGGGCCGCGCCTTATTGACGACCATGTGCGCGCTACCATGCGCGAGATTCTCCAACAGATTCAGAGCGGGGAGTTCGCAAGAGAGTGGATTCTGGAGAACCGAGCCGGACGACCGGTCTTCCGCGCTCTGGATCAGCGCGACCGCAACCACGCTATCGAGCAGGTTGGGCGACAGCTGCGTGCCATGATGAGCTGGGTTCAGCAAAGTGGTGTGCAGACCAACGTATCGTCGCAACAGCAGGAAGAGCAACCGCAGACGATCTCTGCGACGGGTGAGCGCATCGGTCGTCTGGAATGGGAGAAGAAGTAGTTGTTTTGGCAACATCCGCCCTTACTCGGGGCGGTTGAATGACCTCCTCATGGGCAAAACGGTAATGAGGAGTTTCGCAAAGGAGCAAAAGCACCTATGGCAACACGAATCTATATCTTTGATACCACACTGCGCGATGGGGAGCAGTCGCCTGGCGCATCCCTCAATGTCGCCGAAAAGCTGGAGATAGCAAAGCAACTCGAGCGCCTCGGTGTGGACGTGATCGAGGCGGGCTTTCCCATCTCCTCGCCGGGCGATTTTCAGGCCGTGCAGGAGATAAGCCGTACCGTGCGGGGATGCATTATCTGTGGCCTTACCCGCGCGGTAGAGAAGGACATTGATGTTGCGGCGGAGGCGCTACGTGAGGCGGCACATCCGCGCATCCATACCGGCCTTGGCGTCTCGGATATTCACCTGAAATATAAACTGCGGATGAGCCGAGAAGCCGCCATGGAGCGAGGTGTGCAGGCTGTGCGATACGCACGTCGTTACGTGGCCGAGGTCGAATACTTTTTGGAGGACTCGGGCCGAGCCGATAAAGACTATCTTTGTAGGGTGATCGAGGCCGTTATTGACGCGGGGGCGAGCGTCATCAATATCCCCGATACAACCGGCTACTCGACTCCGGAGGAGTACGGCGAGCTGATCCGCTATGTTATGGAGCACGTGCCCAACATCGACAAGGCCATTGTTAGCGTTCACTGCCATGATGATCTCGGTTTGGCCGTTGCGAACTCTCTTGCCGGAGTTCAAAACGGTGCACGGCAGGTCGAATGCACCATTAACGGCATCGGGGAACGTGCCGGCAACACCTCGCTTGAAGAGGTGGTGATGGCTATAAAAGTGCGCGCCGACCGCTACCCCTTTGAAACGGGTATCGTGACGCAGGAATTGTATAAAACCAGCCGAATGGTGAGTACGGCTACCGGTATACTTGTGCAGCCGAACAAGGCTATCGTGGGTGCCAACGCTTTTGCACACTCCAGCGGCATTCACCAGGACGGCGTGTTGAAGGAGCGTACCACCTATGAGATCATCAATCCCAGCGATGTGGGCATTCATGAGAGCAAGATCATTCTCACCGCTCGATCCGGGCGCCACGCTCTGCAGCATCGGTTGCGGGAGTTGGGCTATGAGTTCAATGAGGAGCAGATAGACCGCATCTATGCTCGTTTTCTGGAGTTGGCCGATCGTAAGAAACAGGTCTACGACGAAGACCTCGAGATTTTAGTAGCCAACGAAACGAGCATGCTCCATCGTACCTATGAGCTGCTACATGTGCAGGTGTCTTGCGGCGATAAGCTCATTCCTACCGCAACCGTGTCTATTCGTAACGAAGCGGGCGATGTGTTTACCGATTCCTGTCATGGCACGGGGCCGGTAGACGCGGTCTATCGAGCCATCAATCGGATCGTGAACGAGCCAAACGAGTTGATCGAGTTCAGCGTTCAGGCAGTAACGCAGGGCATTGATGCCTTGGCCGATGTAACCATTCGCATACGCCGTGACAACGATATCTACACCGGACGCGGAGCCGATAGCGACATTGTGGTGGCGAGCGCAAAGGCCTACATGCACGCGCTCAATAAGTTGGTTGACCGAGCCTCACACGCGAGCCGTAAAGAGGGTGTTCTTCAACATCCCTAAACCGGCGTTCCTGTGAGGTTTAGGGCGGAATAGGGAAGAGGGGGTCTTTCCTATTCCCTTTCTTTTTAACCGTATGGATGCAAATAACGGTTTCTCTTTCAGAAACCTATAGGAGGCGACGAATGACCGGCAACCCCGAACCCGGCGGCCAACCCACGCTGCGCGAGCAGCTGGAGGTGGCAGGGCATCAGCTCGAGGAGAAGGTAAAGGAGCTGCTGCATGAAGGAAATGTACAGCACCTGATCATCAAGCACGAGGGGCAGACCATTCTCGAAATTCCGGTGGGCCTTGGCATCGCGGCGGCGGTGCTAGCCCCTGTGTTGGCCGCTGTGGCAGCCGTAGGCGCCCTGCTAACGCGTTGTACCGTTGAGGTGGTGCGCAAAGGCGAATAGGCCTTTAGAAGCGGGCAAAACGAAACTTGATGAGCGTCCATATCGCAATAACGCCGTCGGTCCACCGAATCTTTTTGCCCTGTGCGATGGTTCTGGCCTGATAGCGAATGGGCACCTCCACGATGCTGTGGTGGCGTCGGATGAGTTTGGCTGTGACCTCCGGGCAGAATTCGAATCGGCGGCAAGTCAGTGGCAGCGAACGGAGCACCTCGGTGCGAAAGGCTTTATAGCAGGTGGCCTCATCGGTGAGAGGGGTGCGATAAAAGCAGCGCACCATCCAGGCGAGCAGGCGGTTGATGAGCCGATTGGCGAAGCGCATTTTGGGCATGCCGTGGGTGAAGCGTGAGCCGTAAACGGCGCTGACGTTGGGGTCGGAAAAGGCTTTAAGGATGACTAGATAATCTTGGGGATCGTACTCGAGATCGCCATCCTGAATGATGCAGAACTCGCCTTGAGCATAAGGCAGAGCGGTGCGAATGGCGGCGCCTTTGCCCTGATTGCGTTCATGATAGAACACCCGAACATGGGGAATTTTGCCATCAACTTCCGTTTGTAACAGCTCACGGGTGCCGTCGGTTGAGCCGTCATCCACGATTAGGATCTCCTTTTCGATAGGCACGGCAAGCACCCGGTCGAGCAGCGCGAGCAGCGTTCCCTGTTCGTTCATCACGGGCATCAGCACGCTGAGCACGTAGCGTGTTTGCGCAGGAGTGACTTGGGCAACGGTGCCAAGCTCCTGAGCGTTTCCATTCGATGGTCTCATACAGTTGCTCCTTTGCCATTATACGTGTTTTGTGAGCATCGAGTCGCGTTACAAAATGCCGAAAAATGCGTCAAAGCTTATGGTATTCTTATACTACGAAACATAAGTTTAGGATGGAGGAGCGATGCTACCGAAGCAGACGTTTGCTTATGGGATGGGGCTCACAGCCCTCTTTTTGATGAGCAACCCCGCTTATACACAAACCTCTTCGTTCGGGGGCTATAAGGCGCCGCCGGGAGTCTACCGCACAAGCTGGGTAGGCAATACATTCGGAGGGAACGGAGGGGACAACGGTTTCGGCTATTGGGTACAAGATGGTGTCGCTAAGTTGGCCGTCAGCCCAGATGGAACCGCTTTTTGCGGGGTTGAATGGGATGAGGCCGGGCGTTGTGTGGGCCTTTACAAGGATGGCCAAGTCAACCGGGTGCTCTTGAAAGAGGGTGGAAAAGAGACGGCGTGGGGGTGGGGCACAGCCAATAGAGCACTGGCCATTTGGCAAGATACGATTTATGTGGCTAATGAAGGCAAGAAACTTCTTCGGTTTCGCTGGCATCCGGGCGCAATAAACTCGGCGGTGTTTGTAGATGAAACCGATCTCCCTGCGAAGGCGGTTGCCGTAGCTGCTAACCACAAATGGATTGTGGTGGCCTATCCCAACTCCATGGAGTTGCGCCGTGCGACGGATATGCAGGTGATACGTCGCTTCCCCTGGCAAGGTGTGAAAGATGTGGCTCTGTCGGCAGACGGTGGTCTTTGGGTGCTGGCCGGCAAGCGCGTTCAACACGTCTCTTTGGCCGGACAAGAGCTTCCCGGAACGATCTCTAATCTTCAAGACCCAACGGCCATCGCTCTCTCCAATCACAACCCCAATCAGCTCCTTATTTGCGATAACGGCCCCCGACAGCAGGTGCTGTTTTATGACCTTAAACCCCATCCTCATCTCGTTAAAGCCTTTGGCGCCTATGGCGGCT
This sequence comes from Chthonomonas sp., assembly GCF_035294505.1. Lineage (NCBI taxonomy): Bacteria > Bacillati > Armatimonadota > Chthonomonadia > Chthonomonadales > Chthonomonadaceae > Chthonomonas > Chthonomonas sp. The sequence continues at coordinate 9,154 of NZ_DATGKU010000055.1, forward strand.
TGATGTCTGGACAGCCGGGAGAGGTAAAGCCGAACAAGCTTTTCGGTTTACGCGGCGCCAACACCGACGATGCCGGCAACCTCTATGTGGCCATGAGCTTTGGAAACGGCCCTAATGGCCACTGTCTCTTACGCTGCTTTGCACCAAGCGGTACCTTGAAGTGGCAGGTGATGAACTTTTCCTTTGTGGATACGTTCGGCTTTGATCCAGACTCCGACGGCAGCTTGGTGTACAGTCGTGACGCCATTTTTCGGCTCGATCTCAGCAAGCAAAAGCCTGGGAGCGAATGGGAGTTGAAGGCGATCAGTGTGCCCTATCCGAAGGAGCAGAACTCAGATCGCTTGCGGTACGGGCAGTCGGCCATTGTACGAGATTTACAGGGCCGGCGTCTGTTGTATCTCATAGGGCAGTATGCCGGCGGTTTTCTCATATACGCCTTTCGCGGAAATATTGCTTATGAGGTAGGAAAAGTAGGTAGAAACGATAGTTGGGCCTGGTATGTGGACGCACAGGGCAATATCTGGAATGGCGATGGGCCAAATCGGAGCATCTTATGTTATCGCTTTTTAGGGTGGGATTCGCAAGGAAAACCGCGCTATGATTGGAACCATCCTGAGACCTGGCCATGGCCTAACGATTTTGAGCTTGTGCGACGCATCATCTACAATGCCGACTCCGATACGCTCTATCTTTTCGGATATCTCAGGGGCGAAACCATCGACTCGTGGGGAGTTGTTGGTCATACCGCACGACGCTACGATGGATGGCGTGCGGGAGCACCTAAAATTCGTTGGACGATTCAATTGCCGGTAAATCCGCATGGGAACGATCAGGGGCAGCCTCTTACACCGCAGTCGGTGGACGTTGCCGGAGACTATCTGTTTGTCGGTATGGTAAAGCCGGACGATAATCGGCAGTACACGCATATTTTTCGGCTCTCCGACGGCAGCTATGTCGGCTCGTTATTTCCCGGCCCTGAAGTGGGAGGAAACGCCGGTTGGCAGGATATGCCTTATGCGATTCAGGCCTTTCGGCGTAAAAACGGGGAGTATCTTGTGCTCGTCGAAGAGGACTGGCGAGGGAAGAACCTGCTTTATAGGTGGTGGCCTAAAGCGTCGTTGCAGGCAAATAGACGCTGAATGCATATCACCGCCGTTTTCCCCCAGCTGTGGGTTAGAGAAGGTGGCTCGCAGCAGAGATGGATAGTGGATTTGGCAAGGTGCCTCAGTCTGTGATATAATACGATGTATATAAAGCTAAACAAGGGAGTTTTCCTCTGATGTTAAAACCACACGGCGTTCGGCTGCTTCTTTTGGTCACAGTCGGTTTCGTTATGACGAGGATCACCATTGCCGACCCGCCCCAACCGTTCCACGCACCGCCAGGAGACTACATCACGAGTTGGGTGGGAAACACTTTTGGTGGGAGCGGCGGCCCAAACGGCTTTGGATACTGGGTGCAGGAGGGGGTCTCCAAACTCGTTGTTACCCCCGATGGCACGGCCTTTTGCGGGGTAGCCTGGGACGAAGCCGGTCGCGATTTAGGCCTCTACAAAAACGGACAGGTCAACCGAGTGCTTTTACAGCAACCACACTACTCCACCTCTGGGTTTGGGCTTTCCAACACGGCCTTTGCCGTTTATGGTAGCCATATCTATGTGGCCAACACAGACGCTCAGCTTTTACGATTTACCTGGACGCCGGGAGACATCAACTCGGCAAAATATGTGGATTACGTAAAACTACCCGAGAAAAAAGAGGTTGTGGGACTAACTGCAAACAACGACTATGTGGTGTTAGCCTACAAGGACGGCATAATTGAGCTTCGGAAGGCGAACGATTTATCGGTTTTTCGTCAATTCTCTGTATCGGGGGTAAAAGATGTCACGTTTGTCCGCGATGGTACCCTATGGATGCTTGTCGGAGATCGCGTTCAGCATGTTGCCCTATCTGGGCAGATGCTTCCTGCTAGCATTACAGGTCTGCAAGACCCAACGGCCATCGCTCTCTCCAACCACAACCCCAATCAGCTCCTCGTTTGCGATAACGGCCCCCGACAGCAGGTGCTGTTTTATGACCTGAAACCCCATCCTCATCTCGTCAAAACCTTTGGCGCCTACGGAGGCTTGATGTCGGGGCAGCCGGGAGAGGTGCAGCCGAACAAGCTTTTCGGTTTACGCGGCGCCAACACCGACAATGCCGGCAACCTCTACGTGGCCATGAGCTTTGTGGGCGGGGCTTCGGGCCACTGTGTGCTGCGCTGCTTCGACCCTGCAGGAAAGATGAAATGGCAAGACATGAGCTTAGCTTTCGTAGATACTTTCGGCTTTGATCCGAATTCAGATGGCACGACGGTCTATAGTCGAGATGCCATTATGCGGCTCGACTTAAAAAAGCGGCAACCCGGAAGCGAATGGAGTCTGAAGGCTTTTACTGTTGTTTATCCCTCTTCTGCCCGCGACCCACGCGAAGACACCTACAGTGCTGCCAGTGTAGTCGTGCGCCACTTAGAGGGAAAAAGAGTACTTTATACGATTGGGCAGATGGGTGGGGGCTTCGACATCTACGCTTTCAACGATCCGACACATCCCTATATTCCACGCAAAGTAGGCACGACTCCACCTACAGATGGCACGTGGGCTTGGTATGTGGATGCGGTCGGCGGTATTTGGTGGGGTGATGCCCCTGGCCATACCATCCGTTACTACCCATTTCAAGGATGGAATGAGGACGGCGCCCCCCGTTATGATTGGAAGAACCCCCAAACCTGGCCCTGGCCTCAGGACTTCGACTCGGTAACACGTGTGATCTTTATCCCGAAATCCGATACCCTCTATCTCTTTGGCTATCTCAAGGGGCAAGATGTAGAAACCTGGGGTGTGATCGGGCCTACGGCACGCCGTTATGACGATTGGCTGAGCGGCAACCCAAAGATCGTCTGGACAAACACCCATCTCCCTACCGCGCCGGACTCTCAGGGCAAACCCATTACCGCCAAAATGGTTGATATTGCCGGTGACTATCTGTTTGTCGGTATGGTGTTTTCTTCGCCGGATGGCAATCACTACACGCACATTTTCCGGACTTCGGATGGAAGCTATGTAGGCTCGTTCGTGCCTGGCGACTCGGTGGGTGGAGGGGGTAATGTGGGTTGGTGCGATATGCCCTACGCGCTGCAAGCTTTCAAACGCTCCAATGGGGAGTATCTGGTGTTAGAAGAGGAGGACTGGCGGGGGAAGAACCTGCTATATAGGTGGTGGCCTAAAGCCGAAACGGAGACCATTACGCGCTAGACCTCTTTGAGGAGAGGGCGAGAAGAAACAGGTTTAAAGATGTGTCGAACGAGCCGGCACCGACTGTCTCTCCAGGGAGACGGACTGTCCCCTGCGGAGATGGGTTGGCAAAAATGGACGTTCAAAGACCCAATGAAACAGGTAGGAGCATACGAGGCACATTGGAATGCCGGTACCGAAAATAACGGCAAAATAGCGCCCTCCAGAAAGGCGAAGAACGCGACAGAGTTTATCTGCCAGGGCGAGAATAGGAAAGTGGACGAGGTATAGGCTGTAAGAAAACGTACCCAAAAGGACGGTGTAGCGCCAATGTAGAAGCTTTAGCGCTGCATTGTCGCTAAGCCCTTTTTGGATACGATTCGTTGCCTCCACAATAAAGCAGGCGGTTGCCAGCCCTAAAAGGAGATCGGTTGGCCATTCCCATCCGGTTCCCAGATGCCAGTGGCTAACGAGGAAAGGCCATAGGTAGGGACTATGCTGTAGATGCAGATAGGTGGCTATGGAGGGCGCGATCAACAGAAGGTAGGCGATACCGGCAAAGAAGAGGCAGAGTCTCCCCCAAGCTACCTTGTCGCGGAGAAGGCACATGTCATCGGTTTGCCAAAACCCTATAGCCGCTGCGGCCATGCCGAATGCGAAATCCCCGATGAGCCAAAAGTAGGTTCCACCAAAATGGAGATAGTAGCCGCCGAGGCCGATGATCCATGTGCAGAAAATGGTTGCCCAGAGGCCAAACCGTCGCCACATCGGCAAAAGGAGGAGGGGAAACCAGAAATAGATTTGCCATTCTACTGCGATGCTCCACATGGGCGGATCAATGGTGTAGTCCCAGCCGTGATGGTTGTGAATGAGCAGCAGATGTGAAACAATCGGTGCCCAACGGTTTATCGGGATCGCGGTATCCCAGAAGGCGTGGAAGGGGCGGTTCATGCCTGGCACGCAAAAGATAATGAGCAGTGCGAACGCGAGGGCAGCGTAGTAGGGCGGCAGAATACGACGTGCCCGTCTTTTCAGATAGTCTAGTACACCGTGCGGCATATGGCCATCAACTGTGCGCGCTACGGGCAGCATCAGCACGTAGCCGGAGAGGACGATGAAGACCACAACGGCTTCATGACCAAAGGTAAACAGGCTTTTGAAAAGAATCGCTAAGAAGGTAGCAAGTGGGGACGCCAGCCCAGCTCTAACGGCCTGAGGTGCGTAGTAGAAAGTGACGAAGGCATGGTGAAATACAACAAAGAGCGCAGCCAATCCCCTAAGTCCGTCAAGATATTCTAGACGGACTTTTGCCTGTCGCATCGGTATCCATCATGCTTATGCGCAGAAGAAGTCAACGCGCGACCTCCCTAGAGGCCGGGCAACGCCAGCATGCATGTGGCTAGAGGATGGTGAAGGTTGCCACCTCATCCGGCCCAAGCCAGTGGGCTTTATAAAGGGTTATATAGGCGCTCACCTGATCGTTGACGGCGTCAATGTTCACCAACAGATCGACCACATGGTTGGTGACATCTTGGCCGTTATAGAAGACCCTCGTGAACTCGAATGCAAAGGCAGGGTGCGTATTTTCGATCATCAGGCTATGCCCTGGGAAGTACATCTCGAGGCGTCCTGGGAACATGCCTACTCGTGCCGAAGGGTTATCCTGAGGAGCTACATAAGCATCTATCTCTCCGCCAAGACGTATCCCTCCTTGCGCCGGTTCCCCAAACTCGTTACGCCCTGCATGCAGCTCCACGTAGAGTTGTGAGGCGGGGAACTCCTCTCCGTTATTGAAGAGGGTGGTGGTGTCCCAATCGCCCTCGGTTTTAAAAACGAAATGGTTTAACATCGTTCCTCCTTTTCCGATGGGTGGAGTGCCCGCTAGTTTTGCGTCGTTGCGGGTGCAACCCCTACTTGTATTATATAATATTGGCGACCTTGTTGCTGCAATACGAAGCTAACCGCTACAGTATGCTCTTCCCCTTTACGGTCTTTATAGGTATGTGTACCGCTGACAAGGTAGATATGGGGCGCTCTCTGCTGTACCTGCTCAAGTTGGAATCGAATGGTTTTAGAAGCGCGAAAGGCATCTTGTGTCATGCTCAAATAGTCTGAGGCATCGAGGGAGTAGCTATATTTGCCGTTGAGGAACACTGCAACCCGTTCGTTACGGCGGAGGTGACGAGCGAGAAGGTCAAGATCGCTTTTTTGCCAGGCATTTTCGATGTCTCCGATGGCATTGCGTAGATTGATGTCGAGTTTCGGGTCGTTAGCCGAGTAGACGGGGCCACCTTTGCCCAAATAGTAATGATTAACATCACTGTTTTCGTTAGATTGAGACTCTTCAGTGCTGCGATTGGCTTCGTTGGCCGGAGGCACATAGTAGGCCGAAGGCGGTTGGATGGTGACTCCATAGAGGTCGAGATAGGGTGGACAGAGATCATAGTAGGTGCCATATAGAGAGGGAACGGTCAGCCCGTAGGCCCCGTAGGTGGAGTAGAAGGGATAGAAGGCAAGCCCACCCGGGAAGTAGGTATCGTACCAAGGGAGCACATAGACCGTAGTTGTGCTGGTACGAGAGAGTTGATTGCGATAAGAATAGCCTTCTAGGGTGCGGTTGAACCGGTCAAACGCGGTGGTAGGTGCCGGGTTAATAACGGTGGTGCCACGGAGCACGTTATCGTGTGTGTTCGTGGAAGGGGGGGAAGGAGGCGTTATCTGTGGCGGCCTAACCCGCAGTGGCGGGGTAGGAGGGCTTGGAGCACGCATAGGAGGCGGTGCAGGGGCAACGCGCGGTGGGGGGGCAGGGGCCATAGGGCGCGCACGACTTTGAGCTAGTGCGGAATGTAGTCCTAATGGAGAGAACCCTAGAACGAGGGCGCTTACCATCGTCCAAAAAAACGGTCTGTTTGAAGTGTTCATGGCTTTCTCCTCACTTCCTCAGGAGGTTGTTTGCCCTTTGGAAGTAGATGGGATAAAGACTTCCACTTTCCTTCTACGTGCTTTCTGTAAGAGGAATTCCGAGGGCATAAAGCCGGTGTGGTTTGGGGGACAGGAGGCGGTTCCATGGTAGGCTCCTGTTGCTTTTTGGTGACCTGATTACGTATAATACAGTTGGGCTTAACCGTCAAAAGAAAGGATTTGTTTATGAAAGAGGGTATCCATCCGGAATACAAGCCGGCTCGTGTGATATGCCAGTGTGGGAACACATTTGAGACTCGGTCTACCAAAGAGGTGCTTCGTGTGGAAATTTGCTCCGCATGTCATCCCTTCTTCACGGGCAAACAGAAGATCGTGGACACGGAAGGCCGAGTGGAGAAGTTCCTCCAGAAATATAAGATGAAGGCTTAGCTTATTAGCCGATGCAAAATCTCCAGCGCCTCTTCCCTGTAGCGAATACAGTGGGAGAGGCGTTCT
>NZ_DATGKU010000056.1:0-2850 GCF_035294505.1 Chthonomonas sp.
TGACCGGTTTGCACAGAAGGTTCCTCGTGGTTCAGGAACCTAAAAGCCTCGTCTCCTCCGGTATGGGGAGAGGCATGGAACGCACGACTTCTGTGTGAAGGTATCCGTCCTCGGTGGGCCGCTGCGGTGCGAGGCAAAACACAAAAGAGTACGAAACTTGCAAACGTCTCTTTTTTGGCTCATCCTGCATTTAACAGGAAGAAACACGTATACAAGGAGCCTATTTTGTATATTATAACATGGTTTCATCGGGATGTCAAACGGGGAATAGTTTTTTGTGAGGCACGTACTTCTTGTTCGCCCTTATCCCTTTGTGATTGTTTTTAGATAGGCAATACAGCTACCTGAGGAATGAGGGTTCGAGGAAATCTGTTTGGGCTTGAGGGGGGACAGCGCCGTCGCAGCACCGTCGGCATCCAGGTCACCTCGAAGCGAAGCTGAGAGGTCTTCTCATTTCATTTCTCACTGAGGGGGAGGCAGCTCTACCCCAGAAAATCTTGCGATTTTCTGGGGACCCCTGTATCGGCCTTGAGAGGTGGGGGGTAGGGGCTTGAAGAGCCGAAGGCACCTGTCATTTCGAGCCGAAGGCGAGATAAACACCTGTCCTTTCGAACCGATGCCACAACTGTCATTTCGAGCCGAAGGCGAGAAATCTTGCGTTTCCATTCCCACCGGTTCTGAGAGGTGGGGGTGAGGGGGCAGAAGCTGCCAATCTCGCGATGCTAGAGCTAGTCTATTTCGCAAGCCTACTTTGTTCGCCCCCTATCCCTTCCTTTCCCCCTATTAGGGAGGTGCTAGCGCACGGCAATGCAGCGGCCAGAGAGATAGGCGATGAAGGAAATGAGATAGGCCGCTGAGGCGGTCATCCCTTCCCCCTGTAGGAAAAGAGGCGGGGGCGTGAGGAGGAGGGTATTTCTAGGATAACCGGATGGTTGCTTAACGTCAATTGAATATTCCGAACGTTGGTGAGAGTCTGTACTGCATCGGTGCCGACGGTAGGATCGTAGATTTTCACGGAAGGAATCATTTTCGCAAACTGTATGCGCACCAAGCTTGTACCCTCTATCTGTTCATCCCATACCACCAGATAGAAGGTGCCGTTGCTTTTTTGTAGCAGCATATCATGCACCGTCACCGGCTCGTCAGGGATGGCATAGGCGAGCCTACCCGGGTTATGCAGGACGCCTTGGTCGGACAGAATCGTTGTAAGATTATGAAGATAGAGGGCCGCCTTTCTAGGCGTATAGTCCGGCCCGTAAAACCCAAATCGCTGATTTCCCGCCTCGTCCACCCTATCGCGCAAGAGATAGACGGCGGTATAGCTCCAACCGCGCTTGAACTGATCGAGATACATGGTAAGCAGGTTTAGAGCGTGAACCTCCTCTGTGATCGCCCCTCCGATAAGAACTCCCGTCTCTGTGGTGACACGGGGGAGAGAAAGCAGCTGGGTTTCAGAATATCCGGGGTAGTGATGGGCCCACGTCAGGCCATACTCTACATAAAGCCCATCCACCTTACAGGCGGAGGTGGGGTCTGCGGCGTTCCACGTTTTGTTATCGGCCAGCCCGGGGGCGTTTGGGTGGTAGATATAGTTATGCACGTTGGCGAAGTCGGCGTATTTCGTGCCGGCAGGCATCAGGGTGTTAGCCCCCTTGGGGATCGTGAGGAACTGCAGCCCCACGTTATCGGTTTCCGCCCCGTTCTCGGAGATAGACCAGACCGGATACTTTTTCAAGAGGGGATCGCTCTTTACCGCGCGGTAGAGATCTCTTTGAAGTTTCGCCACAGGCAACCACGACAGATTTCTGCCCCCCTCCTGGCCCTGATAGGTGATTCCCCAGTTGTTCGGTTCATTAGGCCCTTCAAAGGCCAAAAGGGCGCCGGCTTTGGCGAGTTGTTCTCCGGTTTTAATAAGCTCTGGAATGTTGGTGCCGCCGCTGCCGAGGCCCCAGCTATAGCGCACGCCGGTACGCTGATGCAGGTAAATAAGCTTATCAAGAGGGGGATTGCCCTCGATGCCGCTTCGTATCCAGCGAATGCCGAGATACCGAACGCACTCTATGGTTTTATCGAGGCTTTCGCCGCGCAGGCAGATGGCCGAATTAACCCCAATGGAGTTTAGAAAGTCGCTATCGCGCTTTGCTTGCACACCTGCAGCCCAGGCATTAGCTAGAGGGAAAAGAGCGGCAAGAGTGCATGAGGGAACCACAATGCTGCTAAAAAGCCGACAGAAAGCTTGCATAGGCACGATTCGTCTGTTCTCCTTTTCGATACAAACCCTTTGTGATTTCTCGCTGCAGGATGCCGAATCCTGCTTGGGGAAATGCCCAACGAAGGATAGCGCAGAGAGTGCCACCACCGACGAAATGCGGTAGGGTTGACAAAAAGGGGCTGTTTATAGTAAACTGCCCGCCAACATCTGGCTTCTAGCTGGATGTTCGTTGAAGCCACCAGTGAGGCGGCTTTTTGGGCCGCTTCCTGTGGTACGCAGATAAGGCATCCGAACGGTGTTCGGGCCATCGGAAAATCCTAAAGAAAGGAGGGACAGGTTCTTGGCGAATTCCTCGCCTGTCCGTCGCATCTCCACGATCGGGGTCATGGCCCTCGCCATCGGTGTGGGCACCATACGGCCAGGAGACGCGACACCACGACAAACGGATACTACCACGAGCGCACCCCAAACCCCGCAAATACTCACAAAAACGGTGACGCTCAGGGAACCGATCCCCTATCCCACCCTCAGGAAGCCGACCTCTCTGCTGCGAAGCGGTACCAGTCGTATTTTGCGTGGTGGAGTGAAAGGCGAAAAAGAGGTGACCTACCGCATCTGGCTTCGGCCAAACGGCACCG
>NZ_DATGKU010000057.1:0-1045 GCF_035294505.1 Chthonomonas sp.
GGGCTGTGCAGTGGGTGACTACGATAACGATGGGTATGTGGACATCTACATTACGGCGTATCGGGGTGGGGTGTTGTTGCACAACGAGGGGGGGAGCCATTTCAAGGATGTGACGGCTCAGAGTGGGATAGCGCCTCAGCCCTGGGGCACTTCGGCAGCGTGGGTGCAAACTACCAACAGCGGGTATCTCGATCTCATTGTAGGGAACTATGTTGTTTTTGGACCGCATAGCGCGCAGCTATGTGCGGCTGCCGGCAATACGATGACGGCTTGCTCACCCCAGGCCTATCCTCCAGAGAGAGCGACGTTCTATAGGAATCAAGGCAATGGACGCTTTAAAGACGCAACGCTGCATTGGAAGGTGAACAACACATCCGGTAAGGTGCTTGGGATCGCCTCCGCCGACATAGATTCATCGGGACGCCAGAGCCTTTATCTGGCAAACGACGAGGTGCCGGCAGATTTGTTGTTGAATTTGGGTAGCTATTTTCGTAATGTGGGCAGTGAGACCGGCACCGCCTACAACGCTCAGGGCGGAACTCAAGGCGGTATGGGCACTGACTGGGGAGACTACGATAACGATGGACAGCTCGACCTGGTGGTAGCAACTTTTCAACAGGAGCCGAACGCACTTTACCATAACGACGGGCAACTTCTCTTTGAAGAGCGCGCGCGCCAGCTGAATTTAGCCAATGCCACCATTCCCTATGTGGCCTTCGGCGCAAAGTGGATAGACTATGACAACGACGGTTGGCTCGATCTCATCTTTTCCAATGGCCACACCTCTGATAACGTATCCGCCTTCGATCCGGGGCACACCTATCGCCAGCCAACCCAACTGTTTCACAATAGAAATGGCTCCAGGTTTCTCGATGTGACTGCACAGGCCGGCCCCGACTTTCTTAAACCCATTGTCGGACGAGGATTGGCTATCGGCGACTATGATAACGACGGACGCCTCGATGTGCTTATTGTAGATGCCGAAGGCGCTCCCCTGCTTCTCCACAACGAAACCCCTTCGGCAGGAAACTGGGTGCAGTGTCGT
>NZ_DATGKU010000058.1:0-18138 GCF_035294505.1 Chthonomonas sp.
GACCAATGAAGAAGTGTTCTAAGAAATATCCAAGGAAGGCTCCACAGAGCGCTCCCAGAACAACCGCTATCAGTAAAACCGATACTCCGACGTGTGGCAACTCTTCTACCTCCAGAAAGCTCTGCGAGATTCGCGGCTTTCTTCAGAGGTGAAGCAAAGACACGGCGTAAAGTAACCTATTATTTAGACGTAAGCTCTCCTAATACCTTCTTTATGGTCTCGTTGTCAAATCCGCGTCGTTCCAAAAAGGCAGCGCAACGCCTTTTCTCTGCCAAAAGGGCTTCCCCTTCTAGATGGGCCAGACTGCCCGGAGGCCATCGGCGGGCAACGGCGGCACGCGCTCGCTGCAGCTCCTCTTCGGGGGTGGGCGGGGGCAAAGCTGTTTCGAGTAGCTCTTCCGTTAACCCACGCGCTTTCAACTCTTCCACGAGGCGTCGCCGTCCATAGCGCTTTCTGTCGGCTCTATCCGCCACCCAGTCCTGGGCAAACTTCGCGTCGTCAAGCCACCCACGCGCTTTCAACTCCTCGATCACCTGGGCAATGACGTCTTCTGGCAGGCCTTTCTGCGCTAAACGCCTCTCGATTTGGGCTTGGCTGCAGGCCGAGCGCGCCAAGGCGCGCAGGGCCAGCGTTCTCGCCATCTTCAACTTCTCTTCATCCAAAGCGTTAATTCCCTCCTACTCTAAACAGATCACCTGGCCATCATAGGCCGGGTTTACATGCTCCGGCGTTTCTGCGCAGAGGGTGGCGTGGTCAAAACGATGGGAAAGATGGGTAAGCAATGCCTGCTTCGGTTGTAACTGTTCGATAACCTCTAGCGTCTGCCAAAGGCCGAAGTGGGTAGGGTGCGGCTCGTAACGTACGGCATCTATGATGAGTAGGTCGAGATGGTAGAGTTTTTCCATAGCTTCGGGTGGAATGTGGCTAACGTCTGTGACGTAGGCCACGCTGCGCTGTGTTTGAGGGTCGTAGAAGCGGTAGGCAAGCACAGGAAGGTTACCGTGCAGCACATAGAAGGCCTCGATGGTAAGGCCGCACAACTCCATGGGCGATTTAACTTCAAAAAGCTGTAAGCGGGGCTTGCCTCCACCGGCTTGCGTTTCTATGAAGACATAGCGAAAAACACGTCGAATATCTTCCAGTGTTGAAGCGTCGCCGTAGATAGGTATCTCTTTGCCCATCAGATCGTTGTAGCGACGTAGATCGTCAAGCCCCATCAAGTGGTCGGCGTGCGTATGGGTAAAGAGAACGGCGTCTACCGCACGTAAGTTGCAGGCGATGGCCTGCAAACGTAGTTCTGGCGGTGTATCTACCAAAATCGTGCCGGCAGGGCCTCTCACGGCGATGGAGGGCCTTGTGCGTTTATTACGTGGGTCGTTCGAGCGACAGACCGCACAATCGCAGCCGATCATAGGCACACCGTGCGATGTGCCACTGCCTAATATGATGATTTCTAGCAAGACGTTAAACTTTCCGTTTCATTTAGAGCATTATGAGCGGGTTTGTTGAGGGGAAGGGCGTCCTACTCCAGAAAATCTTGCGATTTTCTGAGAACCCTTATTCGGTTTTGGCGAAAGGCCTGTTCTCTTGCCGGTTCGGAACCTATGTGGTGTTCGTAAGGGGCAAAGTTACCGATTTTCCGGTCTCTAGAGAACGGTAGACGGCTTCGACGACCTCCGCCACATCGGCCCCGTGCGTCCCCGGCGAGTAGAGAGAGCCATAGCCGAGTATAGCGCTCACGAAATTGGCCACCGGCCCCTCAACCGGCAGCATATCGGCCTCTTTGAAGCGGCGCACCTGCTGCTCGTGCAGGGTAATGCTTGTTTCAAATTCCCAGTGGTTCACGGCAACGGTTCCACCGGTGCAGGCAAAGATATGACGCAGCCGGCGATTAACAAATTTACTATCTCCGATGGCGGTGATGTTAGCGAACGAGCTATTATCCAGCTCCAGGCTCACCGAGATGCGCATGTCGGAGGGGTAGCTATCGGCGACAGCGGTTACCCGTTTCACCTGCCTTCCTGTGGTCCAAAGCAGTTCTGAAACGAGGTGCGAGCCGCCATCTATGAAGTAGCCTCCGCCGGCGAGGTTCGGGTCGGCACGGAAGAGGGAGGGGGGTACGACACCGGGCAGATTTTCTGGCAGAGGCGCTTTGCCGAAAAGCGGCTCCGCCGAGCCACACCAAAATAGCGAGGCCGCCTCTAGTTCGCCCATGCGCTCATCGTGGAGCGCTCGGCGAATCTGATGGCAGTGGGCCCAATGCGGAGGGTTTAAAGCCACCGCCAGCTTGAGGCCTTTCGCTTCGGCCAGGGCGTTCAACTCGCGCGCTTCCGCGGTGCGCACGGCCATCGGTTTTTCAATAAGAACATGAAGCCCGCGTTCCAAAGCCGCTTTCGCCTGTTCGTAATGGAGCGCGTGAGGGGTTGCGATAACCACCGCATCCAGAGGGACCTCCTCAAGCATCTTTCTCCAGTCGGCGTAGGCGCGTTCAGGAGGCAGATGGAAAAAGGCTGCAAGCCGCGCCCGCGCCTCCGGGTCACGGCGGCAAAACGCTTCCAAGCGGGCTTCGGGACACTTGAGTATGTCGGGAATATGGCGGCGTGAGGCGAAGTTCCCCGCTCCAATAACACCCATTCGGACCACATTCTTTGCGGTCGCGCCCTCTGAGGCTACCGTCATTTCGCACCCTCCTGCAGGCTCCTTTTGCTATCATATTATCACGAAAAGAGCGAATTCGCAAGAAGGAAGCGCAAAAGTGTATACTGAATTATACGAGATGGGGAAGAGCTTGGGGAATGTCGAGAACAGGTAGGCCAAAAAACCAGATGGGCAAAGCATCGCGACAAAAAAATACCGGTTGGGACCCTACCCTTCAGCGCCGTCTTCAGGACATTGTGGGAATTGGGCTGATCTTTCTAGGGCTTGCGGGTTTCGTTAGCCTGTTGCAACCGGAGCACGCCCCCATTCCGGAACTCCTTGATGCCGGCTTGCGTCTCTTTGCCGGTTCTGGGGCCTATGCTATTGTAGGGGTGATCGTGCTGCTCGGCGTCATGGTGCTGAGGGGTTTTCAACGGCTGCGGCTTACCCTCTCCTCGCTAGGCCTTTTTCTGCTATTTCTTACGTTTGTTACCTGGCGCCATCTCCAGTTGGTGCCCGGTGCTGTCCTCGACCCCGCACGCATGAAGGGGGCCGGCGGGTGGCTGGGCGGGTTGGTAGGTTGGACTCTCTATACACTGCTGCAACGGCCTTTAAGCTACCTCGCTCTCGGCATGATGCTGCTTGTCTCCATTGTGCTTATTGTGGATAGGCCGCTTGCCGAGCTTATCGCCCACCTTCACGAGCGCAGCTTAAAAGCGGCCACACTGGCGCTATGGCAAAAAATAGCCCATGTGCGTACAGCTCCTCGCGCACTTGCCACATCGCCTTCCCGTTCGCGAAGCGCCTCTCCTGCAGCCATTCCTCCAACAGAGCGCACTCCGCCTATTGAACGGAAGCCGCAAATGGAGGAGCAGAAGGCGGTGGTTCGCGTGACGGCACCGTCCGACGCGCCGAAGCCCGAACCGGAGAAGCCGGCACGTCACTTTCCCAACCCGTTCCAGCTTTTACGTCGCAGTGAGCCGGACAACAAAGAGGAGGTAACTGCTTCCGATTCGGCGCCACCTCCCTCCCCAACAGCTCCGTCGGCGCCCGCCACCGCCTCTGCTTTTGCGCTGCCACCACTTAGCCTTTTAAAGGAGCCGGCGGCGCCTTCTGCCCGTAAAGCCTCTGAGGGCAAGGGAGTTGGCCAGGAGCAGGCCGACCGGATACGCACCATTGAGGCCACGTTAGAGCAGTTCAACATAGGCGCGAGCGTGGTGGAGGTGGCTAGCGGGCCTACCATAACCCGATATGAAATTCAGTTAGCTCCCGGCATCAAAGTGAGTAAGATCGTGAGCCTGGCCGACAATCTTGCCATGAGCCTAGCCGCCATAGATGTGCGCGTTGAGGCGCCTATTCCTGGGAAATCGGCCATCGGTTTGGAAGTGCCAAACCTCAATCCTTCTGTGGTGACCTTAAGAGAGTGCCTCGAAACCGACGAGTTTCGCAATGCGCCCTCTAAGCTTACCGTGGCGTTGGGCAAGGATGTTTCCGGCCAGTGCCGCTATGCCGATTTAGCAAGGATGCCTCACCTGTTAATAGGCGGTGCCACCAACTCAGGCAAGTCTATCTGTCTCAACTGCCTTATCGCGAGTCTGGTCTATAGGGCGACGCCCGCCGAAGTGCGTCTACTGATGGTAGACCCTAAACGCGTGGAGCTGAGCTTATGGGATGGCATCCCCCACCTGTTGCATCCGGTGGTTAGGGACGTGAAACAGGCCGCCGGGCTTTTTCACACTGCACTGCGTGAGATGGATCGTCGCTACGACCTTTTTGCCCGCATGGGGTCGCGCAACATTGATAGTTACAACGAAAAGGTATCGCCTGAAGAGAGGCTTCCTTACATCGTGCTTATTGTGGACGAGTTAGCCGACCTCATGCTGCAACATGGGGCCGAAGTCGAAAACTCGATCTGCCGTTTAGCCCAGTTGGCACGCGCTACGGGCATCCATCTTGTTATCGCCACACAGCGGCCCTCGGTGGACATCATTACGGGTACCATCAAGGCAAACATCTCTTCACGCATCGCTTTTGCAGTGGCCTCGCAAGTAGATTCGCGCACAATTTTAGATATGCCCGGAGCGGAGCGCCTCATTGGGCGCGGCGACATGCTCTTTATGCCCATAGATGCGCCCAAACCCACGCGCATTCAGGGGTGCTATCTGAGCGAGCAGGAGACCCAAGCGCTGGTGGACTATCTGAAGCAGCAGCCTTCGCCTGGAGACGTGCTGACGATTGCAGATGATGGGAGGGATGCAGCGCAAGAACGTCTCTTCGAGGAGGACGACGTGGACGAGCGGCTCTTTGCCCAGGCCGTCCGCCTCGTGGTAAACAACGGCCAAGCTTCCACCTCCATGCTTCAGCGCCGTTTCCGCATAGGCTATACGCGCGCGGCTCGCATTGTGGAGATGATGGAAGAGAGAGGCATCGTGGGGCCGCTGAGCGGAGCACGGCCACGGGAAATTCTCATTAGCCGTGATGAAGCCGAACGCCTTTTAGCCGGTGAGGGGCTGGGAGCGGGTATCAGTGGTTTCGAGGCGGATCGAGAAGGCCAAAATTAATCGAGAATACCCACCTCTTCTGCCCAAGCCAGCACATGACGCCATTCCGGAGAGGGGATCACCCCGCTTTTATTAAGCCTCTGAACCATGCCAAGAGCAAAATGGACAACATAGTCCTCCGGCAGTGCCAACTCCCGTGCGATCTCCCCATGTTCATAACCTTGCGCCGAGAGAAGGAGGATGCGCCTCTGATCGCCTGTTAAACTGTTGCGCAGATGCTCACTCATCTGGCGCTGATGGCGCTCCAACTTACGAAAGCGTATACGTGCCTTTGTTCTCACTCTTTCTCCTGCTGAACTTTGTTTCCTTTCCTAGAGCGCGGCTTTTTGCCGCAACCTATCCTTCATTATGGCAAGCGCACGAAGTCTCTGCTGTGCGAGACCTCTTGATACTAGTTTACGCTAATTGGTGCCGAATCGGCAAGGTTTTATAGCGGCCGCTTTTGTTCAGGCGGCCGGCCTTTAGCGGTGTAGGGTAAGGACGAGCAGTGTGTGTGCCGGTAGGTTTAAGGAGGACTCCTCTTTGAGAAAGCCTTTGGGCAGCATGTAGTGTTGCGGCTTAATGCGATCGGGGTGTGCCCAGTCGTTGTCGGCCATGGGACTATCTGCCGTGAGGATCGTGGCAGAAACACTTCGGGCATCGAAGCCGTTTAGTTCAATTCGCACTTGGCGATCGCCCTCCATCAGGCGGTTGACGAGGAAGAGGGTCAGCGTGTTACGGTCTTTGGTAAGGGCGCCAAAGGCGTCCACATCGGGCACATCGGTTACGGCCTGAAGGCGACCACGCGCCGGGACGTCCTCTCCAGGGCCTTCTATGTGGATGACCACCGGATAGTAAGGCTTGGCCGCCGCATAGAGCTGTTGGGTGTAGTATTGGGGGTCTACGTAGACAACTCCACGCACCTTTTCAATGCAGCCGCCGTGCATGAAGCCCGTCATGTTGGCAATGGAGATGAGGTCGCTATGGCGCATCATCGCGTTGAGCATAAGGGCATTAAAGATGGCTCCGGAGAAGGTGCTGTGGTTCGGCACGCTCCGCCAATTGGGCCCTCCCACGATGATGCCCCACTCGGTGACGGCCAAACGCGTATGGGGGCGAGGCCCCTCCACCTGTTGGATGAGGTGGGCTAATTGAGGAAACATCACGCGGTCGAGGAAGGTAGGAAAGGCCATAGCGCTTTGATACTGGGCGTTATAGTCCGGAGCCCCTGCTGCCTCCGGCAAAGGCAGCAGCGGATGGATGGAGAGATAATCGGGAGGACGATTCCCCTCTTCCAGGCTTCGGCGGAGTAGTGCTTCGTTCCAAGCGGCATCGCGCGATAGCCCCTCTGGTGTGAACTCGTCGCCCTTACCGGTTGCAATAAGCTCTATGGTAGGGTCTACCTTAAGCATGGCATCCCGAAACTGAACAAAGCGTTGGGCATTGCCTTCGGCATCGGTATGGCCTATCTGCCAGCCTCCGTAAAGCTCATTACCCACCTCCCATATCTTTACACCGTAGGGGGCCGGATGGCCGTTTTCGGCGCGCATTTGAGCGTAAACACTGGAGTCGGGCGCACCATTGCAGTAGGCAACCCAGGCGGCGGCATTCTCCGGCGTGCCATCGCCGGCGTTCACGGTAATCTGGGGCTGTATGTGCAGCAAGCGGCAAAAATGCAGAAACTCATCCGTTCCAAAACGATTGCTCTGTATGCCCCCCCATGCTGGGTTACGCGAGCTGGGACGTCGGTTGAGGTCTCCTATTCCATCTTCCCAGTGATAGCCGCTCGAAAAGTTTCCACCAGGGTAGCGTAGGATGGGGATATGCCATTCGCGGGCGCGAGCTACCACTTCAGGGTCTAGTCCGGCGATGTTGTCGGTTGGCATTAGCGAGATGCGATCTACGATCACCGGGTCTCCGCTCGTATAGGTAAGCACGAAACGATAGGCCTCGCCCTTTTGCGGAGTGGCCTCCTGAACGGAGAAGGTGAAGGTGACCTTTTGCCATGTTCTGCCATGTACGACGATGGGGTGTTGTGTAAAAACCTGTCCTTCACGAATATCGGTGCCTTCTATGCGTAGCTCGATGGTGCCTGCGGTTCCTAAACTGCGGCAGAGCGCTTCAAAACGATAGTGCGGGTCGCGGGTAACCGGCAGGAATACGGTCTGCTCGAGGCGACCTACGGCGAGGCCATTTGTTGCGCCGGCAAGCTGAACGGCATGGGGAGAGTAATAGCCGCCTTCCACCCAAGCGGCATTTCCTTGGAGCGTCCAAAAAGGCGGGGCGGTGTCGGAGGGGTTTTCCGGTTCGAGGCTTGGGTTGAGAATGGCATCGGCAAGAATGCCTCTTTCAATGGCGTGACCAAGGTCTTCAAGAAAGTTGCCGAAAATATCCGGTGAGATGGGGGCGGCATTGGGCTGACTTGCATCTACGGTAATCGTGGTAGACGCATCGGTTGATCGTGTGTAGAGATAGAGAGCGGGCCGATTGGGTGCGGGCATAGAGTTTGCTTGTCCTTTCATGGAAAAACAGATCAGCATGCTAAGGATGGTTCCGAACGGTTTTCGAGGGGAGAAGAAAGCTTTTGTCACCGTTGATTTATGCCTTTCGTGGGTGTGCTTATGCGGACGTTGCATTTTTGAATGGCTTAGCACACGTTGACCGAGATGGTTTTCGTGTGCTATATAATATTAATGATGGCATCAAGCCGAACGTTAGGTCAAGGGAAAGTTTTTATGGGCCTTGTTCTCATAGGTTTATGCCGTCTTCCGTTGAAAAGATTCTTGCTTTCGAGCGAGTAGAGAGTTGAAAAATGGCCACAGGAAAGCCTACCCTTCGTGAAATTGCTCGTCTTGCCAATGTACACTATGCGACGGCCTCTTATGTTCTTAATGGCGCACGCAGCAGCACGCGTGTTTCTGAAGAGACCCGCCAAAGGGTACTTGCTGCGGCTCGCGAGCTAGGTTACACGGTAAACCGAGCCGCTCAGCAGCTACGCACGCGCCGAAGCCATGTGGTGGGGCTTTTGGTTGGCGGTCTGGAAAATCCCTTCTTTGCCCGCATGGTGTCGCTGTGTGCTATTGCGTTGGAACGGCGTGGTTATGAGTTTATTTTAAACACCCGACGCGCCGATGAATCCAACGATTTACACCTGTTGGAAACGCTCAACTCACGTCGGCCGGACGGCATGATCCTCTGGTGTGAAACCTCCACCCAAGTGTTAGAGCGGGCGCAGCAGCCCGATATGGAGAATGTAGTTGTTATTGGCTATCTTATGCCCAATAGGGATAGCGTTCGCGCGCTCTTTACCACCGGGCTACAGGAGGCCGTAGATCATCTTTTGGAGAGAGGCTATCGGCGAATAGGCTACATCGCCCCGGCCTCGGCCGTGGCACGTAACGACGTGCGGGGCCAATTTTATAAGCAGTTCGCTGAGCAAAGCGGGCAGCCACCGCTTGTCTATACCTTTCCGGGCACTGCCTACGATGTTGGGGCAGCCCGCGCTTGTGCAGAGCAGATCGCCGACGACCCCAATCGCCCGGACGCTCTTCTCTGCTTTAACGACATGACGGCTTTAGGGGCGCTCTCCGGTCTTCGGCGGAAGGGGATACGGGTTCCTCAGGATATGGGGCTTGTGGGATGCGACGATCTGCCTCTCATTTCTCAACTCGACTTACCGTTGACAACGCTCATCTATCCGTTGGAAGAGATATGCAACATTGCCGTCAACATGTTGGTGGAGCGTCTAAACGCCCTTTACAAAGGCGAGGAGTTACCTCCTCGCCATGCTGAAGTTCCCACACGCTTAGTTATCCGCTCATCTACCTAAGGAAGCCCTCATCGCGTAATGGCATCCCTGCCTATTTTGTAGGCGGCGCCGTGTTGTTTGAAGCGGAGGCAACCGTAACCGGATTTTGCGGTATCACATTGAGATGCTCTGCATCCAGCGTAACAAAGAGGAATGCGATGCACATCTCATCGGTGGTCTGTTCACCCCACCCAACGGCTTTGGGATGATCGCGATTAGGGTTAAAGGGGTTATCGCTTGAATTGTCGTAGTAGGCCACCAGGTGAACCACACTTCCTTTTGGTAAAGCCACTGGCTGGCAGTACCAGTAGGTGCGTTGCCAATTAAAATCCCAATTTTTAATCCAGATAAGAGGCACCTCTTTGCCGTTTGGAAGCGTGGCCCACAGCTTCATCTCCTTGCCCAGCAGATGCATATGGGGCATGATGCTCATCACATGGCAGTCCACCGGAACGGTGGTTTGCGCATCCACTTCATAGTGCGGGGCACCGGGTGGAATGCGGAAGCCGAAGTTGGCCACCATGCTGACGATGGCGTTTTTATGAACCGGCTCTTTGGCCAAATAGAGGCCGAAGCTTGTTTGATCGGTTTGGGGCACACCGTTTTTATGGTAGTGCACCTGCAGAACCAGCAGAGCGCCTTTGGGGATGCGCATGGCCACGCCGGGCGGGGCAAATTGGGGCGCGTTTCCGGGAGCCCACCCGCCCAGAAAGCCGGTAGGTATAAAGCCAGGCCCGCCGAAGCTGGTATAGCCCGGCTCGTGGTCATTGGGATGCTCTTTATGATATTTTTCGGAGACGGCGGGGGAAAGGCGCAGACCATCCACATAGATAATAACATGGTGCACCACAGAGCGCGCGTCGGGATGGACTTCAACGGCTCGTACCCATGCATCGTGGGTAAAATGGGGGTCGATGATGAAGTTACGGTAAACATCGTCTCCATCTGCGGCCACATGATAGGGCTGATCCGAGTGAAAGACGAGGTCCGGTTTCCCTAGCTCCCATCCCGAGGGGTAGTGAGGCATGGGCGGCGTTTTACTGAGATCGCCGGCAGGAGCGCCCGCTTTAGCCCACTTTACCAAAACCTCTTTTTCGGCAGCAGTAAGCGTGTAGTGATGTTCTCCCACAAAATCGCCATAGCCCGGCGCCGGTTTCCAGGGAGGCATGGTGCCGTTTTGTGTGTAGCGAACGATGTCGGGTGCCCAAGCAGCAGCGTCTTTGTAGGTAGTAAGAGAGAAGGGAGCCACTTGCCCGGTGCGATGGCACTCTACACAATGGTTTTGCAGAATAGGGGCCACGTCGTGCGCGTAGGTGGGTGTTCCCGGAAGCAGCGCCACCGAAGCCACAGGGCCTCGGCGAATGATGCAACCGAAGGAGGGAAGGTTAGGGTGAGGAACCGGGCGGTCGGCCAATACGTCTTCAATGGCCTGTTGTAGATCATGGGAGGTCACTTTGGTGGTGACAACGTTATCGTCAATGCGCCCACGATAACAGACTTGCCCCTCGCGATTGACTACGACAGCCTCTGGAGTGTAGGTGGCTTTTAACTGGGAGACCAGCACGCCCTCTTTATCCTGCACAATGGGGAAGGGGAATCCGTGCTCTTTGGCATTGCGCTGGATATCGGCCAGGCTCTCTTGAATGTCGGGGTAGACCCCGAAAAACTGCACATCCTTTCCGGTAAACTGGCGTGCCAGTTCCGCTAGGCGCGGGCCGTATAGGTTAGAGACGGGGCACTGACAAGAAAGAAAGAGGAACACGGTGGCTTTATGAGAGGCGATGGTCGCCCAAGAATAGGCTTGGCCGGCGATGTCACGAAACTCAAGACGGGTTGTCTGGAGCGAGGCCTTTTCTGAATTCCCTGTTCCTGAAGCAGACCATCCAACGAGTGCCAGCAGCCCGAACACTAGGAGAAGCCAACTTTCAGGCTTCAAACCGCCAAGTTTTCTCATCCTAATCTACGCTCCCTTCAAGGTTGTTCACGTGGTTTCTCTAAAGAATTACGAAACCATCACCCGATTCTATCCTTCTTCCCCACTTATCTTTTTGAGGTAACATGCATCTATCGTTCCCTTTTAGCATACCTCAATTTGGTTTAGAAAAGGAGCTTTGAGTTTCATGCAGAATCGGCGTGCTCCCGACGAAGAGGAGGGCGGCAAGACGCGCGCCTGGGCGACGATCCATTTGGCAGCCATCCGTGCCAATATTGCAGCCCTTCGGAAGCTTGCCGGCCCTTCTAAAGAGATTATGGCCGTTGTGAAGGCTGATGCCTATGGGCATGGGCTTCTTGCTGTGTCCAAGGTGGCTTTGGAGGCCGGAGTTCAATGGCTTGGAGTGGCCACCGTGGAGGAGGGAAAGTGCCTTCGACAGGTTGGCATCACCTGCCCGATAGCTCTGCTGTGTGTGCCCGCTCCTCAAGAGGCCGAGCAGGTCGTGCATTACAACTTAACCCCCCTCATCGGGAGCGAAGATGTGCTGAGAGCGCTCATGGCCGCCGGATGTCGTGAGGCCCATTTAGAGGTTGACACCGGTATGGGGCGCGCGGGCGTTTTGCCGGAGGAGGCGGTCGCTTTGTGGAGGCTCGCCCAGAGCCGCGGCCTTACCTTTACCGGTTTGGGCACTCATTTCGCCGAAGCGGAAAATCCCCTGCGCGAGCTTACCCAAAGCCAACTGGAACGTTTTCATTGGGTTCGTCATAGCCTAGAAGAAGCGGGAGCGAGGTTCCGATGGGTTCACTGCGCCAACAGCGCCGCGCTACTCGAAGGTTTGGACTCCGAGTCGAATCTGGTGCGACCGGGCTTGCTTATCTATGGAATCCTGCCGAGCACTCCCCAAAGCCACCTCTGGCGTACGCGGTTTCTTCCGGCCCTTCAGCTTGAGGCTGCTATCGGCACCGTGCGGGAACTGCCTCCAGGGCACGCTATTAGCTATGGAGCCACCTATCGGCTTGCTCGCCCCTCTCGCGTGGCCACCGTCCTCTTAGGTTACGGAGATGGGTACCCGCGTCGGCTCTCTAACCAGGGCTATATGCTGGTACACGGCCACAAAGCCCCCATATTAGGTCGAATTTGCATGGATCAGACCGTTCTCGATGTTACCGATATTCCCTCCGTTCAACCCGGCGATGTGGCCGTCGCCATCGGGAAACAGGGCGCCGAGTGCGTCTTTGTAGAGGAGATGGCCAAAGCCATCGGCACCACCGAACACGAAATTACCACCTGTCTTACCCAGCGTATCCCCCGCATTTTTAAGCCTTAAAATCCTCTTTTTCCGCTTTTGCCCCACCACAAAGCATTTTCTATTACGTGTTGTGAACAATTTCACACCTCCTTTGTGACATAGGTCACAGGGCAAGTCGCAAAGCGCAGCTATCATAGATAGGTGTGATGCGACGTTTCTATGGCGACACCGGTGACGCAGCCCTGGAAGGTGTCCCGTTCACACGGTGTCGCCGCTTTTTCCAAATCGTAAGGTTTTTTACGGAGAAGAGTGATGGAACAAAACAGGTTGTTCGAGCTGACAGGTCTGGAGTCGGTAGGGAGTCTGAGTGCGCTTTGCTTTACACCCGATGAGAAGCACATCGTGGTAGGCAGTGTAAAGGGAACGGTAGGGTTTCAAGAGGCACGCGCTGACAGCGAGCCGATAGTGCTTGGACATCATCAAGGGCCGGTCTGGGCTGTTAAGGCTTTAGATACGGAGCTGGTGGCATCGGTTTCGGAAGATGGAACGGCTCGCGTTTGGCATCTGGGGCAACAGCGCTGCCTTCACATTTTCCGTGCTTCCTTTCCGCTGCGCACAATGGTGTGTGCCAACGGATTGCTTGTGATGGGTGGGAAGAGCCGTCATCTGCTCTGCCAGGATGTTTACACATGGCAGGTGCTGCCCGATCTCGGCCCCCATAGCGGAGAGGTTACGGCGCTGGCGCTTTCTGCAGACGGCAAGATTCTCTGCGCCGGCCTCGATTCCCAACAGGGAGGAATCTATCTTTGGGATTTGCACAGGAGTGAGGCGATCACGCTGTTGGCGGGGCCGGGAGCACCGGTGACGGCCTTGACCTGCCATCCGGAGGAGCCGCATCTCCTTGCAGCCTACGCCAATGGAGAACTGATCGGCTGGCAGATGCACGAAAAGCGAAGGATTGAGCAGGTTGAGCTAGGTGAGGTGGTTTTTGACGTGGCTTTCCTCCACCCTAACGCGATGGTGGTACGTACGGGCACCGGCAAGCTCGATGTTTGGAGCCTGAGGCCACTGGCCCCGGTATTCTCGTGCTTGGCCGCTCCTATAACAGCACGCGCCTTTGCCCTCGCGCCAGAGAAAGGCCTCATCGCCATTGCGGCTTCAGATGGCAAGGTCTATATCTGCACCTATCCGCATCAGCACCCCTCCTCTCCGCCGCACAAGCACCATCATGACCGAGGGCCTGCCGACGGGGCAGCCAACACCCCTCCTTCTACAGCGACCAACGGCCCTGAAGGCGAATATAATCTGGCAAAGCAGGCGATAGAGAGATGTCCTTCCTTGGAAAACCTGATGCGTTTTGGGCACGCTTGCGCTCGTCTTTCTCTCTATCGCGAGGCGCTTCAGGCTTTTGAGCAGGCTGTGGACCTCGATGCCGGCGACCCAGAGGCGCGTTTTCAGGTGGGGATGTTCGCTCTGCATCTTAGCGAGTTTGCGAAGGCCAGAGAGGCTTTTCGCACCGTGCTCGATCTCGTGCCAGACCACGCTCCGGCGCATAATAATCTGGGCACTCTCCTATTGCAGGCAGGCCAATTCGATGCGGCTTTAGCCCATTTCCGCAAAGCCATCCAAATCCGCCCGGCCTATCCTTTGGCCTATGTCAACCTCGGTCTGGCCTATTGGCATCTTCAGAAACAGGAAAAGGCGAAGGCCGCATTTCAACAGGCTATCGAGCTTGCGCCCTATCTGCCTATTGCCCGCTATCAGATGGGGCTGCTCTGTCTGGAGATGGGGAAAGAGAACGAGGCACGGCAGCACTATCTCATGCTCACACAGCTAGATCGGCGTCTCGCGGCACGGCTGCGCGAGCGCTTGTTTCGCGCCCCCACCGACATAACGGAGCAGAAATGGAAGGAGAGGCAACGCCTAGCGGAGCGCTTGTTGCAGTCTGCAGCGCAAGGCGACACGGAGACGGTCGCGCTGCTGTTGGCGCTGGGTGCTCCCGTACATGAGATAGAGCCGGAGATGGAGCGCACGGCGCTGCTGCTGGCCTCCGCCGGCGGCCACGTTCGCACTATCGATCTATTGCTCGATGCCGGCGCGGAGGCCAACGACAGCGATCGTTTTGGCAGAACGGCTCTTTATCTGGCGGTGGAGGGAGGGCACGTGGAGGCGTTACGGCGGCTGCTACGCGCCCATGCAAACCCGAACTTCGCCGACTATGGTGGGCAGACACCTCTTCATATTGCCGCCATAAGAGGCTGCGAATTGAGTGTGCGCCTACTGCTTGAGGCCGGTGCCCTCGAAGACCTGCTCGATAATCAGGGCAAGACACCTATTGAGCTTGCCCAAGAGAACAGGCACTGGGACTGCGTGCAGCTGCTCGAAAATGCAGGAGGGGTGATACCCTCGGCGTTGCCGGCTTTTCAGAGGTCGTAGTGAGCTGCCCAAACGTCGTGCCCATGGCAGTTCGCCGACTTCTTGCCTGGATAAGGGCGACTTTAACCGCCCCGCCTAAGGCGTGCTAGAGCGCATCGTTTTGAAAAAACTCGATGATCTCGCCGCAGGGGCCTTTGCAGAAGGCGATACGGAACTGTTGCTGAGTATCTCCTTCGATGGAGAGCGTACGCGGCTCCATAGTGACGATTGCGCCGGCAGCCCGGGCTTTTTCGATGGCGGCATCGCAGTTGTTGGTGCGCAGGGCCACGTGGAGGAGCGCTCCTTCCGGTAAGCCTCCTTCCGATGGCGGTGTGCCGCCGGCAAAAACCTCGAAGTAGTTGCCATCTCCGGTGTCGAGCATCACCGCCCGTGTGTCGCGGCCGCCTGTGGCGCGTTCGTCTTTACCCCAGCCGTAGACGCGCCGAAAACCGAGCCCCTCTATATAGAAGCGTAGCACCCCTTCAAAATCCCATGCGCGCACGGCCACATGGTGAAACCCACCTCCGTGAATGGCCGAGTTATACCCTGTTCTTCCCATGCAGTTTTCTCCTTGTGTTTTCAAAGATGCCAAAATCCTGAATCGCGTGATTTAGAATACTCTGAAGCGACCGATTTCGTGCTGCAGGCAGATGCCGCCAACTTATGTTTTTTAGAACAGCCTAGCGATTTCTCTGTCGGATATCCTTTAAAAGCAGTTGAATGCGCTGCTCCCCTTGGTAGGTGTTGCGTTGAAGATGATAGCAGATGTCGGTTGCGCCGGGAGCCAGTTCCGATGCGAGAGACCCTTGCCCCCACATAATCGCCGGATAAGTAACGGTTAGCCCATGAGGGGTTTGCGCTTCCACCAGTAGCTTGAGATGTTGCGACTCCTTGCCGATCAAGGAGACGGATCGGACTTGGGCGCCATAGCTAACGAAGATGGGTTCGGGGTTCTCCTCGCCGAACGGGGCCATGCTTTCAATCTGCTCTAGAAGCTTTGTATCAACCTGATGGGGGCTTAGCGCGGCGTCTATATCGAGAACAGGTTGGAGGTCTTCCTCCGTCAAGCGTTGACGTGCGATCTCCTCCATTTGCCGGGTAAGGTCGGCAACGTTCTCTAGGCGAATAGAAAACCCGGCGGCATGTGCGTGGCCTCCTCCATCAATAAGGAGGGGACGACACCGCTCCAGGGCCTCACCCAGGTCGAAGGCCTCGATGGAGCGTGCCGAACCGCGCCCCTCGCCCGTTTGGGGGTTCAAGGCCAGCACAATGGAGGGGCGATGGAACATCTCGGTAAGCTTGCCGGCCACAAGGCCGATGATTCCGCTGCTCCAGCCTGTCCCCTCTATAACGATGCAAGCTCGTTCGTGCAGGCCCTCTCGCTGCACCCGAAGCACAGCCTCTTGAAATATCCGTTTCTGTTCTTCCTGGCGGGTTCGGTTTCGTGCATCGAGCAGGGCTGCAAGGCGTCTTGCCTCGTCTAGATCGGCCGTTAGCAGGAGATTGAGGGCGGGTTCTGTCTCATCCACACGGCTCGCCGCATTTAGGCGTGGGCCAAGGCCAAAGCCGATGTCGCGCACGGTGAGAGGGGGAACGCTCTCCTCTGTCTGCGGCCTCTGAGTGCGACTTACCTCAAGGAGCGCCCGAATGCCCGGCTTCTTGGTATGGGGCAGTTGTTGAAGTCCGAAGGCCACGATCACACGATTTTCGTCGCGTAGGGGCATCATATCGGTGATCGTGCCGATGGTGACGAGGTCTAAAAAGGCTTGGCGATAGCTCTCCACTTTAAGGCCGAGGTGACGAACGAGGGCCTCGCCGCAACGAAACGCCACTCCCACTCCGGCCAAATGGGGAAACGGATAGCGTGAATCGGCACGATGTGGGTTAACGACGGCCACGGCACGTGGCAAGACCTCAGGAGGCAAATGATGATCGGTGATGATGACATCTATGCCGAGCTGACGTGCGTATTCGACCTCCTCCACACGGCGAACACCACAGTCCGTTGTGATGATGAGGCGCACTCCACGGGCCTTTGCCTGCTCGATGGCCGCGTTACGAATGTCGTAACCATCTCGCCTGCGATGCGGCACAAACACCTCCACCTCGGCGCCAAGCCGGCGCAACAAGCGAGTCCACAAGGCTGCCGAGGTCACCCCATCGCTATCGTAATCCCCGTGTACCAAAATCCGTTCGCGCCGGTTCAAGGCCTGTTGAATGCGCAGGCAGGCAGGCTCTACATCGGGTAACAGGAAGGGATCGTGCAGATGATCGAGACGAGGATGGAGAAAACGATGCGCCTCTTCCAAGGTTTTGATGCCGCGTTGCGCCAGAAGGCGTGCGACGATAGGATGGAGATCGCCGCCTTTAAGCAGGCATTGTTCGATGGAGGGCTGTGGCGGAAGAAGACGCCATCGCGGCATCCTTCCAGGGTCGGGGTTTGTGTCGGAACGAACGAGCAGAGAAGACATGATGGCCTCGTTGAAAGGTTTCTGATATTTTAAACTATCCGGCGCCGTTTTGGAAGCGGAAAAGCGATTTCGTGAGGCGCGGTCTGCACTGGATGGCGTCCTATGGTAAACTATTATAGATACCCACTGATAACGGCGATGGAGGCCGCCGAGACGTTTTTACGTCTGAACCGCCGCTTTGTAGGCTAATGGCTCCTGGTCGGTATGTTGTGCCGATCAGGGGCTTTTTGTGTCTCTGGCTTCCGCGCAACATAGAGAAAACTCGGGTAGAGGAGATTCGTCAAAGAGAAATGAAGGATGTCTTTCTCCGTATGCTTTACGTGGGAATAGGTGGTTTTTTAGGCGCCAACACCCGCTATTTTTTAGGAGTATGGATTCAGCAGCAGGTTAACGGGTTTCCGTTAGGAACCTTGGTAATCAACATTACCGGCTCCTTCATTTTGGGGCTTGTGGTAACGCTGGGGCAGCGTTTAGTTTGGGACCAACGATGGACGCTTCTCATTCCCATCGGGTTCATCGGGGCGTACACCACGTTTTCGACCTTCGAAAACGACTCGTTAGGCCTGGTATCGGATGGGGAGTGGCTGCGTCTATTCGGCTATTTGGTCGGAAGCGTGCTGGGTGGCTTTCTCGCTGTCTATCTGGGAAGAGTGTGTGCCTTACTGCTTGTGGGGCGAACAGCTTAGGAGGTGCAGAATACGATGAAGATAGAAGGGGTTGGCAAGGTGCTCACGATCTATGTAGGCAGTTCGGATAAGTGGCATGGGAAGCCCCTCTACACGGCCATCGTGGAGCGTGCGCGGCAGGAAGGGCTGGCCGGAGCCACCGTTCTAGAGGGGATTGTCGGCTATGGAGCCAACTCACGTATCCATCGCAGCAAAATTCTCGATCTCTCCACCGACCTGCCTATTCGCATCGAGATCATCGATCAGCCGGAGCGCATCAACGCCTTTCTTCCCATCCTTGATGAGATGGTTCAAGAGGGGCTTATTACCCTTCGTGACTGCGAGATCATCAAATATACGCATTCACAAACCCCATAGGCCTAGCAGAGAGGTTGATTAGCTTGCTTTGTTGCCGGTTGA
>NZ_DATGKU010000059.1:0-19425 GCF_035294505.1 Chthonomonas sp.
GCCACCTCCAGTTGCAACCTAATCCTGGCGGAGAACAGGACTGAAACACGATCTGATGAGGGCAGGCCAAAAAACTCTAAAGAGTTGCAACCTAATCCTGGCGGAGAACAGGACTGAAACGTTTGATTGACATGCCCAAGCGGGCGTAGCTCGAGATTGTTGCAACCTAATCCTGGCGGAGAACAGGACTGAAACAAGGAAGAGAAAATCATAATCATCGAACCGCTACTGGTGTTGCAACCTAATCCTGGCGGAGAACAGGACTGAAACTATCTATGCCCAAGCGGGCAATCTCGGGCTACGCCCGTTGCAACCTAATCCTGGCGGAGAACAGGACTGAAACATGCAGACGTCACCAAACACACTCGTCTCATTTGAGAGTTGCAACCTAATCCTGGCGGAGAACAGGACTGAAACCGCAATATCTGACCTGTCGGTAAAGGACATACGTATAGTTGCAACCTAATCCTGGCGGAGAACAGGACTGAAACATGAGACGCGTTCTCAAATGAGACGAGTGTGTTTGGTTGCAACCTAATCCTGGCGGAGAACAGGACTGAAACCGCTCAACGGGCATGGTGTTGATATGTCTAGGCAAAGTTGCAACCTAATCCTGGCGGAGAACAGGACTGAAACTATTGGCCATATCGGCCAACAAGGCTCTGTTAAAGCCAGGTTGCAACCTAATCCTGGCGGAGAACAGGACTGAAACTTCACGTATGCCGCGTTTTGTACTTGTACCGCACCATTGTTGCAACCTAATCCTGGCGGAGAACAGGACTGAAACTTGATCGACAGGGTCTTTCAGCGTGGCTAGGCTAGCGTTGCAACCTAATCCTGGCGGAGAACAGGACTGAAACATAAAATTGGAGACATGCCCGACTGCCTGCGCCGGAGTTGCAACCTAATCCTGGCGGAGAACAGGACTGAAACGAATTTGCGCTTATCATAAAATCTACGCCATTGTGGATGTTGCAACCTAATCCTGGCGGAGAACAGGACTGAAACGACAGACGAGCATATGGGATGCGTTGGCAACAAATGGCAGTTGCAACCTAATCCTGGCGGAGAACAGGACTGAAACCCTGAGTTTTGGGTTTTCGATGCCGCCTTGCCGGCAGGTTGCAACCTAATCCTGTCGGAGAACAGGACTGAAACTGTCAAGTTCCCATTTTTCGATTTTTTTTGGGCGTTCCGTTGCAACCTAATCCTGGCGGAGAACAGGACTGAAACCTTAGAAGGCGCCTACGAGGGCCCCGTATTCCCCGTGGTTGCAACCTAATCCTGGCGGAGAACAGGACTGAAACTTGCCTATTCTATGCTTAGGAGGAAAAAGAGGCATGGTTGCAACCTAATCCTGGCGGAGAACAGGACTGAAACGCACCACAAACGGTTGTTTTAAGTAGCTGGAACCTCCCGGTTGCAACCTAATCCTGGCGGAGAACAGGACTGAAACAAGATATGGAAGACGAGGAAGAAGACGAAGAGATTGAGAGTTGCAACCTAATCCTGGCGGAGAACAGGACTGAAACCATAACTGCTAACAGGTATCGTACCTCGTTCATATCGTTGCAACCTAATCCTGGCGGAGAACAGGACTGAAACTATCGGCTGCCCTTGGATCGGCCGGCCGGTATCGCCAGTTGCAACCTAATCCTGGCGGAGAACAGGACTGAAACGAGAGAAACTAGCAACAGCACTAGCCATTCTATGGCTCGAGTTGCAACCTAATCCTGGCGGAGAACAGGACTGAAACAGTGCATTGGCCAGGAGAGAAGGAATGGATTGTACAAGTTGCAACCTAATCCTGGCGGAGAACAGGACTGAAACATGAATGCAAGGCTTGCGCAACGTCCATGTACGAGATTATGTTGCAACCTAATCCTGGCGGAGAACAGGACTGAAACAATCGTGAGAAGCTAACGCTTGCACCAACCGAGAAAGATTTTGTTGCAACCTAATCCTGGCGGAGAATAGGACTGAAACTCGATAAGGACAGGGTGTTCTAAAAGACCGGTGATTTTCGTTGCAACCTAATCCTGGCGGAGAACAGGACTGAAACAGGAGAAGGACGAGGAGGAGTTTGCCTTTTGGCAGTTGCAACCTAATCCTGGCGGAGAACAGGACTGAAACCCTCCGAAGGCTCATAGGACTTAAGCCGAAAACTAATGTTGCAACCTAATCCTGGCGGAGAACAGGACTGAAACTAACTCCCCGTGAAGCAATAGGCTTGCGGTGTTTATGTTGCAACCTAATCCTGGCGGAGAACAGGACTGAAACATCGTAAAACAGATCGACATCCTGAGCCAGCAGGGCATGTTGCAACCTAATCCTGGCGGAGAACAGGACTGAAACCCGCTTGTTCGCGATCTTGCCGAAGAGATCGCGCGCGCCGTACAGTTGCAACCTAATCCTGGCGGAGAACAGGACTGAAACCGAAACGGGCTTTGTGGAAACAGCGATTCCTCGAAAAGTTGCAACCTAATCCTGGCGGAGAACAGGACTGAAACTGAAAATGGCTATTACCTTCATGAGAGAAGGCCAGATTGTTGCAACCTAATCCTGGCGGAGAACAGGACTGAAACCCTACCAAGCCCGAAACCCTAAAGTAGGGCCACTCGTTGCAACCTAATCCTGGCGGAGAACAGGACTGAAACGTTGCTCAGGCTCTAGAAGCACAAAGCCGCGCATCTGTTGCAACCTAATCCTGGCGGAGAACAGGACTGAAACCCGAGGTGGAGCCGCTGCCGTCCAGTACCACCGGCAGCGTTGCAACCTAATCCTGGTGGAGAACAGGACTGAAACTAGCGTGTAGCAGCATCAGCACTGTTTGTGCTGTTATGAGTTGCAACCTAATCCTGGCGGAGAACAGGACTGAAACTCCGGAGTGATCGGTCGAAAGGTTTGGGCTAAAATGTTGCAACCAAATCCTGGTGGAGAACAGGACTGAAACTACGATAGAAAACCATCTAGAGAAGATACTAGCAGAGAGTTGCAACCTAATCCTGGTGGAGAACAGGATGGAAACGACAGAGAACGCTTCCGTGTCAAGAAAGCGTTTAGTGCCGTAACGGAATTTATGAACCCCTTAATCAAAGCGTCCCCCTAAAACCGCGCCCACCACAACTCGCTCAAAAACTCCTCAGCCTAAAACTGCCCACCGTAAACGAGGGCTGTAACCCCTTAACCGATAATCCCTGACCTCTGTCGCCACACCCCCTCTAGCCAACCCCCTTCTAAAAATGCATAGGAAGTGCATCCTTACCAAAATTGTGCAGGAAACGGCGACCCCGCGTCGAAATAATGAAAATATCGAAACGCTTCTACCCTTAGGAGAAGATACCTATGCCCGATATGTTCGTTAACCTGCTGAAACTCCCGCCCGTGGAGCCGCTCATTCAAAAACTGCGCGAAGAGGGAGTGGTCATCCGAAGAGCGCATCCCTTTGAAATAACACCCATCCGAAAGTTCATAGAAACCCACTTCTCCACCGGTTGGGCCGACGAAGTGACCCCCTGCTACGCCCGACAACCCGTTACCCTCTTCATCGCCCTGCGCAACGGAAAAGTGATCGGCTTCGCCGCCTATGAGGCCACGCGACGAAACTTCTTCGGGCCTACGGGGGTGGCCGAAGCGGAACGAGGGAAACAGATCGGCAAAGCCCTGCTTCTAGCATGCCTGCACGGAATGCGCGAAATGGGCTATGCTTATGGCATTATCGGGGGGGTAGGCCCCGCAGACTTTTATGCCCGCGTGGCCGGAGCTACCCTCATCCCCGATAGCAGCCCCGGCATCTACACCGATATGATTCAAGACGACGAGCACGAGAACAACGGCTAAACCTTGAGGAGAACTGCCATGTATACGAGCGCTCTTAAAGAGTGGGCGGCTGCCGGCAAACACCCCCTGTGGCCAACCACCGAACCGGCACAGCAAACGGAGCCTGCACCCACCCTCCGCGCCTTTTTGCCCTACCCCAGCAAAGCGTGCGGGGCGGCCATTATCGTGTTCCCAGGCGGGGGCTACGTTACCCTCGCACCCCACGAATCGGACCCCGTAGCCGAATGGCTTACCACCCTCGGAATCGTGGGCTTCGTGCTTGATTACCGCCTCGCCACCGTCAAAGCGGATGCGGAGGCTCCAGGCAAATCGCAAGATTCTCCGGGGCGGGGCACCTTCCCCCTCACCAAACGGCCCCCTATGCTCGAAGATGCCGCCCGCGCCGTGCGCACCGTGAGGGCCAATGCCTCCAAATGGGGCATCGCCCCAGATCGCATCGGAGTCCTGGGCTTTTCGGCCGGCGGCCACCTGGCAACCACCCTTGCCACCCACTTCGATGCCGGAACCCCCCACCACGCCGACCCCATCGAACGGGTCTCCTCACGCCCCGATCTCGTCATCGCCATCTATCCGGTGGTGAGCCTTGTGGAACCCTACGCTCATGCCGGGTGCCGTAAGTGCCTCCTTGGCGATGACCCTCCACAAGAGCTTCTCGAAGACCTCTCCCCAGAGCGGCGCGTCACCGCCAACACACCGCCCATGTTCCTGGTGCATAGCGTAGATGACGACGCCGTTCCGCCGGCAAATAGCCTGAAACTGGCCCTGGCTTTGAGTGAGGCGAACGTGCCCTACGAGTTGCATATCTACCAGGGCGGCGGACATGGATATGGCCTTGCTCGTCAAACGCCCTACGCGCAAGATTGGCCTTGGCGTTGTGCCCGCTGGCTGAAAGAGACCGGCTTTACGGATTTGCGGAGCAAATAGCATGAGCGCTGCAGACCCTCCCTCACCATCGCGCCGCTCCTCCTGGCGTGCCAGCGGCCTCACCCCACGCGCCCTTGTTCTGGGGCTGGGGTTCACCGTCCTCTGCGACCTTTGGATTCACTGGGCCGAACTGGTTTTGGGAGAAAGAGGCCATACCGCCCTCGCCAACACCAGCATTCCGGTGGGGGCCTTTAATATTCTGTTCTTTTTGGTGGTCTGCAACCTTGTGCTCTCTAAACTCTGCCGCCCCCTAGCCCTCTCGAAGGCGGAACTGCTGGTCATCTATGTTATGCTTATCGTCTCCACCGTGGTCTCTTCATCCGGCGGCATTCATTTCATCATTCCCACCGTGACCGCCGCGTTTTGGTATGCCGATAGCAGCAACCAATGGGCCTCCAAATTCCTTCGCTACATCCCCGGCTGGATCGCGCAAAAGAATCAAATAGCCCTTAAAGGCTTTTATATCGGCAACGCCCATGTGCCTTGGGCGTTGTGGCGCGTGCAACTGTTCTCGTGGTGGCTGTTTCTTGCCCTCTTTACCATGGCCACCTTATGCCTCATGGCGATTCTGCGCCGGCAGTGGGTTGACCGCGAGCGCCTCGCGTTCCCCACCGTGGCCGTGCCTTTAGCCGTTATTCGAGAGCCTGCCAACCTGCTGAGCAATGGGGTCTTTTGGATAGGCTTCCTCATCCCCTTCTCCCTAGATGTCATGAACACCCTGCATCTTAACCTGCCTGCCTTCCCCTACTTTCCCACACGCACCACCGACCAACCCGACCTCCATAACTTCTTCACCTCGCCTCCGTGGAACGCCATTGGCTATACACCGCTCTCTATCTACCCCTTCGTCATCGGGATCGCTTTTCTGCTCTCCACCGATATGACCTTTAGCTGCTGGTTTTTCTGGCTGGTGGGCAAGTTGGAGCTGGTCTTTGGGGCGGCAACGGGCATCAATGCGGGCGCCACCGGCAGCGCCCAAAGCACTTGGCCCTACACCGGCCATCAGGGAGCTGGAGCCTTCCTCGCGCTCACGCTGGTTGGGCTGTGGTTTGCACGAGGCTATCTTAAAGAGGTGCTGCGGATTGCGCTACGCGGCGGCCTTAAAGGGAAGGGCGACGCCCCCGACGCAGAGGAGCCATTGTCCTACCGGTGGGCTTTTTTAGGGTTCGTGCTCTGTTTGGCAGGGATGATCGCCTGGAGCGTGCATGCCGGTATGCACCTGCTGCCGGCCACCCTCATCGTGACTCTGGCACTGGTCTATATTCTCGCCGCCACGCGCATCCGTGCGGAGACCGGCGATGCATGGCTGTTCGGGCCTACGATCACCCCCTACGATGTCATGACCACCACCTTCGGCACCACCTTCTACCAACCGGTAGACCTTACCATTATGGCCTTTCTGCGCAGCGCCATCGCCAGCAACGACCTGCGTTGCATGGCCATGCCCAACCAACTCGACGCCTTTAAAATGGCGGATGTGATAGAGGTAGATAAGCGGCGGCTCACGGTGGCCATTGTGCTCGCCACCTTATTGGGCATCTTTATCTCTATGGCCATTGCCCTCATGGTGTGGTACGCCTTTGGAGCTGGAGCGAAAACCGAACCATGGCGCACCTACATGGGGCGTATGCCTTTTGATCAACTTGCCAACGTGCTGGGCACACCGCTAAAACCGGATACACGGGGAACTGTCGCCATAGGGGCCGGCTTTCTCATCACCACCGCACTTATGCTTCTGCGCATGCGCTATACTTGGTGGGTCTTCCACCCGGTGGGCTATGCCATCGCCAACACGCCTACCATGAACCAAATCTGGTTTCCTTTTTTCATCGCCTGGCTCTGTAAGGTGCTTATCCTCCGCTACGGCGGCATCGAGCGCTACCGACGCGCCCTCCCCTTTTTCTATGGCGTCATCATCGGCGATTTCCTCGCCGGCGGACTTACCACCCTCGTCGGATGCCTTACCGGCATCAACGTCTACCCCATTAACTGGTGATCAATCTGCGTACTCCAAAACCCCATTTTTGTCGCGCAGAAGCACGCAGGAGGTGGCTTCGGCCGTCTGTAGAGTCAGGGTGCTGCCGTCCTCCATATCCAGTTGCAGGGTTGTGCCGGATTGGCGCACGGCCCTCACCGTGCCCCCCGTCGGCAGGTTTTGCGGTATCTCAGAAACCCGAATGGTCATTTTGGAGCCGTCGGTAAACGTTATCTGCAGTTGAACGTCCTGCGGCTGCAGCGAAGCGATGGTTCGTCCCTGAATCACGCCGGTCAACTTTTGATTGCGTGCCATCTTCTAATCTCCTCCTGCCTTTACATAGCCTTGTCGAATGGCCTGTTCTTCTGTCATATACTCGCCGCGTTTGGTATTTCCGTAATAGCGCGAGCCAGGCAGAAAGTACTTTCCCGATCGCGTGTTCACCCACACACGCACGGCGCCGTTTGGGGTGCTGCCTGAGGGGGAGTCGCTTGTGGTATCCGGTGTGCTATCGGGTGCCGGGGTCGTGGCAATCGGCGCCGCAGGCCCGCCTCCGGCCCCCGCTCTTCTTGATGCGGTTTCCGTGAATTGACGGTACTCTTGCGGACTTAGAGGCCGGTCGGTATGGAAGACCTGCTTATAGGTAGCGATCCAGTCGGTAGCGATGTCGTGCTGCGCGGTGGCCAAATCCATCTCGCCACTACACACCTCCCGATGCAGCTCGTTTTCGAGCTGATCTTTAATATGGGCGTTCCAGGGGTGCGTGATGTAAGACTGCGGCCACAGATTTTTGATGCTATTGGAGCCGCCAAGCTCCAGACTGATCAGGTGGTCTATCTCATACTCGCCGGGGCGATGATGATAGATGCCATACTCTTGGTAAACTTGCCGCTTCACCTCAATGGGCACATTTCTTACCTTACGCGCATACCCCGGCACACAGATGTCCTGCACGGTAACCGGCAGTGTGTCTCCCGGCGTCAGCTGAGGGTTAGGCAAAAACGACGCATACTGACTTCGGTCGGCCTGCACCACCGAATCGGGCAGACGGCCCGGGCTGGAGAGAGGCACTTTAGGATGTCCTCCGCACCCAGCCAGCAAAAACGCGAAGGCCAGACCCCATGCCGTCCCTGCCTCGAAACGGCGGGCAAAGTTGAGAAAATCGGCTCTCATTTCATGTAAACCCTACGTCGAAACGTCTTCATTTACAGCAAGAATACCCCAAATCCGCCTGCTGCCCTCCTGTCCCGTCTTTGCGATGGGGCCCGCCACGGTGCCATCACGGGGGAAATCGTGCCCGTATGCCTTTTGAGGTAACATGTCCCTATAAAACCCATCTTTCTTTAGAGTGTTTTTATGTTCGACCCCGATGTCATCGCGCTCATTGCGGAAAGAAAGATACAAGAGGCCATCGAGCAGGGCAAGTTCGATAATCTGCCGGGAAAAGGCAAGCCGTTGGTATTGGAAGAGGAGGCGGTCGTTCCCCCACATCTGCGTGTGGCCAATCACGCGCTGCGCAATGTGGGCGCTCTGCCTGAGTGGCTTCAACTGTTGAAAGAGATCGCAACCCTCAAAAGGGAGATAGCCACGCTTCGTGTGCAGCTGATCGCACAAAGCCGACGACGGCATTTTGTCTTGGATTCGGCGCGCGTGCGACCGACCACGCGCGAGGCCTACCTGCAATGGTGCGTTCAGATGCGTGCGCTTTACCGGCAACGCCTCTGCGAGGTGAACCTATTGGTGCTTCGCTTCTCTCTTATAGCGCCATCGTCACAGGTAGATAAAGCCCTTCCCTATCGCGTTGTTGTGGAGATGGAGGCGTTCGACGCCGAGTTCCTTCCCTGTCCTCTGGCGGCCCTCCCCGAGCTGTCTTCGGCAACACCCTGTGAGGAAGCGAGGGCTGACGCTAAGGAGGGCCTGTTGCGCCGCCTTATGCGGATGCGCTACCGCAATCTGCAGAAACCCTCTAAATAGGCAAAAGAGAGCTTAGCATAGAGACCGAGCACTGGCTTATTGGTTTCTCTCTCCCTGTAGGGGGAGGGGGCTGCAGAATGGCGACGCCAAATCCCCCCTCTCATCCCCCTGCACGCGGGGGGAAGCTAGCCCTCCCCTTGTAGGGGGCTTGTAGGGAAGGGGCTTGAAGAGCCGGAGATACGCCTGTCATTTCGCGCCGAATGTGGGATAAACCACTGTCATTTCTCGTGAGATACACACCTGCCATTTCGAGATAAACACCTGTCATTTCGAGCCGATACTACACCTGTCATTTCGAGATAAACACCTGTTATTTCGAGCCGATACTACACCTGTCATTTCGAGCCGAAGGCGAGAAATCTTGACTTTCAATCCCTACCGGTTCTGAGGGGTGGGGTAGGGCTGCGGAGACTGCCGGCTTCACGGTTCTAGAGATAGTTTATACAGCAAGTCTATCTTGTTCGCCCCCTATCTCGTCCTTTCCGTCCTCGCGGACAGCAACGCAGCGGCCAGAGAGATGGGCGATAAAGGAAGTAATTCAGGCCGCTGAGGTGTCGAGTTTATTTTGAATAGGGAAAGGGGGCGGTTATGTTGAGTTTCCGAAGGGAAGGTTATCATAGAAAACTGACAATGAACTTATTGGTCTCCCCTCTCCCCAATGGGGGGAGGGGAAGGGGTGGGGGCTGTAGAGATACACACCTGCCATTTCGAGATAAACACCTGTCATTTCGAGCCGAAGGCGAGAAATCTTGAGTTTCACTCCCCAGCCGTTCTGAGGGCTAGGGTGAGGGGCTGTAAAAGCAAATGGAGAACGTCCTCCTCGGTTAGGAGAGGGTCTCTGTAAAAAAGTCTATCATGGTGTTGTAGAGATGTTCTGCCATGCCCTCTAGGCCATGATGCTTGTCTGGATAGACCATCATACGAAACGTTTTTCCGGCCTGCTGGAGGGCCGCTGCCAGGCGCATGCTGTTTTGAAAGTGCACGTTATCGTCCGCCGTGCCGTGTATCAACAGAAAATGCCCTTCTAACCGGTCGGCATAGGTGATCGGGCTTGAGTGCACATAGCCGTCGGGGTTGTCGGCTGGGCGTCGCATATACCGTTCCGTGTAGATGCTATCATAAAGTTCCCAGTGAGTTACCGGTGCCACCGCAATGGCCGAACGAAACACAGCAGCGCCTCGCAGAATGCAGAGGCTGGCCATATATCCCCCATAGCTCCACCCCCAAATGCCGATGCGCTTCGGGTCTACATAGGGCAGGCTTCCAAGCCATTTCGCCCCGGCGATCTGGTCTTCGACCTCGTAGTGCCCAAGGTTTTGGTAGACGATCTTTTCAAAGTCTCGCCCACGCATGCCCGTACCGCGCCCATCTACCATCGCGCAGAGGTAGCCCTTCGAGGCAAAAAGCTGTTCAAAGCCGTTGCCACCTCCGTAGGCGTCGCGCACTGTCTGTGAGCCAGGCCCTCCATATACCGACATCACCACCGGATAGCGTTTGTTGGGGTCGAAATCGGCCGGTTTAAGGAGAGCCGCGTAAAGCTCTAAACCATCGGGGGTTCGAAAGGTATGAAACTCCCAGCTGCCAAGGGGGATGTTTTTCAGTTGCGACATGGGGTTTTCATGCACGGTGGAAAGCGGGCGCCCACTGGCTTGGTGTAGGGTTATTTTGGGTGGAGAGGCAATGCTGGAAAAGGTATCGAGGTAGTGTTGACCATCGGGAGCAAAGAGAGGAGAGTGGGTGCCGGCCTCGTCGCTCAACTGCATCATCTCACCACCCCCATCTAACAGCACGCTGTAAATATGTCGCTGGGTGGGGTTGGGGCGCGCCGCAGTGAAAAAGGCAATGCGATGAAG
The DNA here is from genome assembly GCF_035294505.1 of Chthonomonas sp. Taxonomy (NCBI): domain Bacteria; kingdom Bacillati; phylum Armatimonadota; class Chthonomonadia; order Chthonomonadales; family Chthonomonadaceae; genus Chthonomonas; species Chthonomonas sp. The sequence continues at coordinate 10,567 of NZ_DATGKU010000059.1, forward strand.
AGAATCTAGGCCCACAACGCGGTCTACATCCCAATTGCCGGAGGTGAGCTGGCGCAGAAGAGTGCCCTTAGTGTCGTAGAGAAAGAGGTGCTGATAGCCGATGCGGTCAGAAAGCCAAAGGAACTGATCGGAGTTTCCAACGAAAAAGACATCGCCGGGCGACTCGACCCATGTAGAGGAGACCTCGCTAAAAAGGGTTTTCGTCTCACCGGTAGCCGGGTCGGCCAAAAGCAGATCGATTCGATTTTGATGACGCGGTATCCTCTGCAGAAGCAGCTGGTTTTGGGGCGTCCATTGCATTCGTGCAATATAGATGTCGGGGTCTGAACCGATGGAAACCCAGCGCGTGGCGGGCACGACAGAGCTATCTAGTCCTTCAAGGGCAATAACCCCTATCTTAACCAGAGGATTTGGGTCGCCTGCCTTGGGGTAACGTATGCGCACAGGCTCCATATGCAAGCGGGAATACTGTGGCAGGTCTATTTCCGGCACTTGGGTTTCATCTATCTGATAGTAGGCTATATAGCGGCCATCCGGTGAGAAGGCCCAGCCATCCACAAGGCTCAGCTCCTCTTCATAGACCCATCCAAACCGCCCATTGTAGATAAAGGGCGCTGCGGTATCTGTTAGGCGAAACTCCTTGCCGGAGGCGCACTCCAAAAGGTAGATGTCGCCCCGGCGCACATAGCCGATGTGCTTGCCATCGGGGGCCCACTTCACTCCGTAGTGCTCTTCGGAAGAGGCCAGTACCCGTTCCATTTTGCCGGACGGAATGTCGTAGATAAAGACCTCTTTGTCGCCACGATCCGAGCGCCAATGGGGGATACGAGCAAAAAGCAACCGGCTTTCATCCGGCGCCCACTGATAGCCCACAATCGCCAACGTGCGCGCCTCGTTCTCTCCAGAAACCGAGACTTTGAGGGCTTCTGGAGGCACCACCATCTTTCGCTCTCCGGTGGTGATGTCGTAGAGCCACACGGTGGTAGTGGTGGAGTCGGGCGCATTGTCTAAAAAACTAAAACGGCGGCCATCTCGTAGCCAGTGGGGCTGACGCAGCACGCTGGCCTCGAAGATCCGTTCGCGCGTTATGGCCTCTAACGTGAGTACGGGTGCGTTCGTCTCTGCCACAAAATCTCCTCCTCTATTCCCTGCTATATTTTACTTATGCCTCTCTCTTTCCTGCAGATATCCAAACTCTCCAGCTGCCGAAAGAGCCGGGGCGAGAAGTCTGCCGATTTCTGCAATGCCCCACTTCCGCTCAAGGGTACCCCCTACAGCCCCTCACCCTCCCCCCATCAGGGAGAGGGCATCTGGCTGTGAGTCCCTCAAGGCCAACGCCCTTCCCCTTAGAACTGGTGGGAATGGAAACTTAAGATTTCTCGCCTTCGGCTCGAAATGACAGGTGTAGTATCGGCTCGAAATGACAATCGTATCGTCGGCTCTTCAAGCCCTCATCCCCCCGCCCCTCAAGGCCGACACTGGGGTCCCCAGAAAATCCTGCGATTTTCTGGGGAAGGACGCCCTTCCCCTCCTCCAATTTGGGAGAGGGGAGATTAGCAAAAGGGGCACGGCCATCGTGCCCCTACCGGCGGTTTCCTTATAGTTAGCTTCCTTTTGGAAACCAACCATAACCGCCCCCTTTCCCTATTCAAAATAAACTCGACACCTCAGCGGCCTGAATTACTTCCTTTATCGCCCATCTCTCTGGCCGCTGCATTGCAGTCTGCCTCTCAAGGCCCCCACCCCCCCGCCCCTCCCCCTATCAGGGAGAGGGGAGACCAGCAAGTTCATTGGCGGTTTCCTTTGATAACCTTTCCTTTGGAAACTCAACACAACCGCCCCCTTTCTTCAATAAGTAAGACACCATGAACGCCTCAGCGGCCTGTGTCGTTTCCTTCAAAGCCCATCTCTCTGGTCGCTGCGTTGCTGTCTGCAAGACGAAAGGAGGGGATAGGGGGCGAACAAGATAGGCTTTGCTCTATGGATTGGCTCTAGAACCGAAGCCATTGGCAGTTTCTTCAGCCTCGCCCTTTCCCCTCAGAACTGGTGGAGATTGAGACTCAAGATTTCTCGCCTTCGGCTCGAAATGACAGGTGTTTATCTCAAAATGACAGGTGTGTATCTCACGAGAAATGACAGTGGTTTATCCCACATTCGGCGCGAGATGACAGTTGTAGTATCGGCTCGAAATGACAGTTTTTCATCTCATCTTCGGCTCGAAATGGCAGCCGTATCGCCAGTTCTTCAAGGCCGACGCCCTCCGCCTCAGCGGCCTGATTCACTTCCTTAATCCCTATCTCTCTGGCCGCTGCTGTGCCGTTTGCTAAGACCGCTGCAGTGCTGTCCGCGAGGACGAAAGGAGGGGATAGGGGCCGAGCGAGAAAGACTTGCTCTATAAACTACCTCTAGAATCGTGAGGCTGTCGGCCTCTACGTCAGGCCTGGTTTGTCGGCTTTTGCTTACTGCAAGGAGTTGGCAACGGTGGCGAACTCACCGGGGGTCAGATGACCAATATAGATGATGGCAATGGTGCTGCCGTCGGGAGCACGTTGAAGCCATCGTGCCCCAACACCTCGCAGCATGGGAGGCGGGCCATAGCGCGCCCGTGGGTTGGGGCGCAGCACGCGCCGCTCGGTGAGGCTAAAGTAGTTAAGGCCCCGACTGTAGCGCAGTACCACACTCGGGTTGCTCGGAGTGTCGGAAAGCCAGATGCCGCTTAACACGTAGCCTTCCGGCAGCTGGGTGGGCTTAAGAATGGGGAAGGGCACATGGGGTTGGGCCTCCTCAATGCTGCGAAACTGCGGGCGCTCGGAGGGAAAGAGCGGCTTCACGTCGGCTGCGCGCGGTAAACTCGCCGGCGAGAACATTTGTGGGGTTACGCCCGCCTCCGGCCCAATAGCTATATTCACCATATAGGTGGCCGAGATCATCCCACGGGCGTTCCAAACCTCCTTGCGCAACACAATGCCCGTTTGGCGGTCAATCCAGAACTTGCGTTGTGGAATGCCCATCGGTTGTCCGGGCACATTTTCCAAAATGGTTACAATGGCACAATCGCGTCCGGCAACGTTCTCCTCTCCGGTCACCACCGCCTGCAGACGGCCGCTGCGAATGCCCTGCACCAGTTGGCGTATCTCCTTCTGTTCCTGGTTTGTCGGCAAGGTCGCCACATCAAGTCGGTGTGCACGAGCGTGATAGTCAAAAAAGTGCCCGGGTAGAATCAGCATAATGTCGCCGGCGAACTGCGGTGGGGCGAGATACTGTATGCGAATGCGTCCGTGAGTATCGGCCCAAATCTGCTGTTCGGAGTATCTATCGCCGATCTGTGTGCGTTGTAAACCGGAATAGTCGGCGCTTGGGTGAAACATCTGCTTAAGGAGCGCGATGGCTTGCTGGTCTACCTGGCGCGACGGCTTGCCCACAGGCCGAAAGCGGGGTGGGGTACCTTTGAGGCGCCGGTATTGGGGCGCACGATAAGGCCTTTGCGCAGTGGCCGGCCCATAGAACGGCAGGAGGCTGCCTAGAAGGACTAGGAGGGCCAGCGCAAAGGCACCACGCCAGAGCCAACAGGCGCCCTTTATTAAAGAGAGCGGACCCAACGGCCCGCTCCCCACACGGTTCCGTGAATGTGTATGGGGGATGGCCATCGCTGCTACTCCGAACCGTTCCCTTCGCTATCTAGGCTTAGTGGAGCTGCGAGGCGCTCCGCGGTGGGGTCGTCTAACGGGTCGCCGGCTGCGGTAGCCACATGGCGTTCCAAAGCCTGCTGCAAATGCGCGGCCGTGTTGGTGCCATTTGTGGTGTTAGACGAGGATGTGGAGGTAGGCCGTCCCACCACGAAGAACAGTAAAAGCCCCACGGCGGCCAACCCGGCCCCTACAAGAGAGACTCGGCGCAGACTCAGGACGTTCCGTAGCGCCAGCCACTCGTCGCGCCAACGTGCCAACAAGGAACGCTGTGCTTGGGGCACGGGGCCAAGCGCATCGAGCTGGGCGTGCAGTTTCAGCATAAAATCGTCGGGCGTGCTGCGGCGTTCCACCGAACGCAGCGCACCTACCAAAGCCTTCATCTGTTGCGCCTGCGCCGCACATGCACGACAATCGGCGAGATGGCGCTCTACCTCCCATGTTTGGCGGGCCGAGAGGGTTCCATCGGTGTAATCCGATAAAAGCCCCTGAATCCGTTCACAGTCTCGATTATCCCAATTGGCAAAAGGTCTATTCATTTTGTTACGATCCCCCATCCTTTACCCAAATCGATCTTACCCAACCTATACCGCTATGTTCAAATAAGGCTCTAGCTTTCGCCGAAGCACCGCGCGGGCGTTAAAAAGGCGAGACTTTACCGTGCCCAACGGACAGCCGGCAATGGCGGCGATCTCTTCATAGGAAAGCCCTTCCACATCGTAGAGCAGCACCACCATGCGCAGCTTTTCGGGCAGCTCTTGAAGGGCTTTCTCCAACTTTTCACCTAGCTCTTTGTTCAGCAAAAGCCGTTGCGGATCGAAGGTGGCGTCGGGAATGTCGCGCTGAAGGCCCTCTTCTTCCTCTTCATTGTCTGGCGAAAGCGAGGTGACCAGCCCTTGAGTGCGCTTCGCGCGGCGGCAATGATCGATGCAGAGATTGGTAGCAATGCGAAAAAGCCAGGTATTGAGGCTGGCTCGGCTCTGGAAGGAGTGCAAGCTCAGATAGGCGCGCACAAAGGTTTCCTGAGTAAGGTCTTCCGCATCTGTTGCATTACGCACCATGCGATAGACGTAGTTGTAGACCTTATCCTTATAGCGCAAGACGATCTCGTTGAAGGCGGCTCGGTCGTTGGCCTTTGCGCGCTGTACCAGCGCCGTATCTGCGTGCATAACACTCCCCACTGCCGTCATTACCGGTTCACTCCCGTTCCAATTCCAGTGCGTTGTCTCTATAGCTTTAGACGTGAGGGATGCCGGATTGTTCAGCTTTTTATAGTGATGTTGGCGATGGCTTTTTGGGCTGCAAACTGCTCGGCTTCGATATAGGTGCCCGTTTGGAGGCCTAACGTGGTGATCTGCTCGCGCACACGGGGGTGCAGCAGCGCATGCAGCTCCACATCCTCCATCGCAGGCGTTTGCAACCCCTTCGGCAGCTTCTTGGCGTAGTTGGTGCCCGGATGAAAGTAGATTTCGTTGGTGGCACCGCCTAATCGTTGCAGCAGCCTCACCACATAGTCGAGATGCATATTGCCGCTTTGCAGTTGGCCATAGACGCGATCGCAATAGAAGAAGGACGGCTGTCGATCATTATCGGCAAAAACGGAATGAAGTACATGGAGGGCACGACGTCGCAGGAGCCTGAGAAAAAGAGCCGCTCCGATGTTGAGATTCAGTCGGTCACCACCGCTGCACCAATGCGCGAGGAACTCCTCGAAAGGGAGGCGAATGCGGTAGATGCCATAAGCACGACATAAGGAGAGAAAAGGGGTAAGCACGGCGGGGTGGAGATGCATATGCTGGTGACCGTCCACATGAGACCAAGGCAGTCCGGTGGCGGCGAAGCGGGCGAACTGCGCCTCCATTTCCTTGTAAAGCTCTTTCTGGGCGGCTTTCGAGAAGGCATATCGCAGACCGACGCGAAGCGGGTCGGCCCCAAAACGCCCGTTGGAGTTAACGAGATGTGGGATAGAGTTGGGTGGCAGCAACGCGTGATCGCAAGAGACCACAATATGCAGTCCTACGCCCAATGTAGGGTGGTTTTGGGCCATTTGAACCGCCTCATGGAAGCCCGGTTCGGCCACCATGAGGCTGGCGCTGGTAAGAACCCCCTGTGTGTGGGCGCGCAACACGGCGGCGTTTACACGAGGGCTTAAACCAAAATCGTCGGCATTAAGAACGAGAAAACGTTGCACCAAAGGCCCTCGATGGGCGGCATTTAGGCCTGAGAGGCGGAGGGGGTGGACTTCGTTTCACGCTCGCGTTGCCGCACCTGTTCCTTGCGCTCTTTTAGATAGTTAAAGAACTCGCGTCCCTCCCGTAGGCGACGTACAAACATCTGCCGATCGGTAAGCATTTCGGCCACGATGCGTGCGATGGGGCCGGGGCGGAAGTAGAACTGACGATACATGCGCTCCACAGCGTCCTCGATCTCGGCGGCGGACATGGTCTCATACTGAAGGGTGGCCACTTGGATGCCGGAGCCGGCCACCAGGCTATCTCGCGCGATCCAGCCGTTGGCGATGGCTTGGTCGTAAAGCTCGGTACCGGGGTAGGGCGCTGCAATAGAGACCTGAATGGTGTGGGGGTCTAGCTCTTTGGCAAAACGAATGGTCTCCTCTACGGTCTCTTTGGTCTCTATGGGCAGCCCAATGATGAAGGTTCCGTGCACCTTGATGCCCAACTTCTTACAGTTCTTCATAAATTCGCGGGCCATCTCCAGCTTGATGCCCTTTTTAATGCGGTTGAGAATCTGTTGGTTGCCGCTTTCAAAACCCACCAGCAGCAGGCGCAGCCCGTTATCCCGAAGCTGTTTGAGGGTATCGTAGTCCACATGGGCGCGGGCATTGCAGCTCCACGTTAGCTTAAGCCGCTTCATATGCTTGCTGATCTCCACTGCACGGGCGCGGTCTATGGTGAAGGTGTCGTCGTCAAACATATATTCGCGCACCTTGCTGCCCCAAATGGCTTTGGCCATCTCCATTTCACGCCCCACAACCTCCGGGCTTTTCGCACGGTATTTGTGGCCCCCAATGGTTTGAGGCCAAAGGCAGAAAGTGCATTTGGCGGGGCAGCCGCGGCCGGTATAAAACGAGATATAGGGATGGAGGAGGTAGCCGATAAAGTATTTGGTGATGTCGAGGTTTTCTGCGTAGACGGGGAAGACGGAGGGCATCTTATCCCAATCCTCTATTAGCTCGCGGTCGGGAGTTCGGCGGAGCGTGCCGTCTGGCACGCGCCAAGACAGCCCTTTTATCTCCTCCCAGGGTTTGCCCTGCGCGAGTTCAAGGCAGGTATAGTCGAACTCGTGTCGGCATACAAAATCAATCACAGGGTTTTCTCGGAGGGTCTGTTCCGGCAGCACGGCCACATGGGCGCCGATGAAGCCAACTTTAAGGTCGGGGTTCTGCTCTTTCATGCGGCGGGCGCACTCTACGTCGTTGGGCAGGGAGGGTGTGCTGGTGTGCATGATAACGAGTTCATAGTCCTTAGCGATCTTCAGCACATCCTCCACGGTGATGCCGTGTGGGGGAGCATCTATGAGCTTGCTGCCGGGGACAAGGGCGGCCGGTTGGGCTAGCCAGGTTGGGTACCAAAACGAGGTGATCTCGCGTTTGGCCTGGTATCGCGATCCGGCACCACCATCGAAACCCTCAAAGGAGGGTGGGCTAAGGAACAACGTCTTCTTCACGGTAGTCGCTCTCTCCTCTTCATCCCAAAATAGAAACCTTCACTCTAACTAGGATACCCTCAAGAGCGGTCGAAGCGCAACGAAGCCGGTCTGTTCGCCTGCAAACGCGGCTAAGGGGCCGATTCCATCGAAGCTTTCCATTCATCGTGAAGTGCCTATTCCAGAAAAAGGAAGGCTAGCAGGCTGAAACCCCGCTAGCCCTATAAAATCGACAGGAGGGAACCTTCTTCTCCAATTCAGGTGCCATCGTCTATTCTATTTTGCGTTAGGATCGATCTTTTCTGTTTGCTGATGCTGTACAATCCACGGTTCAAGCGCTTTCGCAATGGCCAGTTCTACGGCACGCTGCTCGTGCGGCGTTTTGGGGCCACCGCTCACCACCGTGAAGAGCGAGCTAATAAACAACGTTCCGAGTGCCTTCAGCACGTCCTCTTTTGCCGTATCATAAAAACATAGCAAGGAGACCCCCTGCGTTTACGCGGGGGAGGAATTGCTATCCGCATTCCCCCGATTGTCGGGAGCAATCGTGGCGTCACAATAACTCATCGCACTCCTTTCCGCTTTCACTGGTAAGTAGAGAGTATTTGTGGTATAGTACTCTCGATAAACAAAGATTATCCAAAAGAAGGGCAAGGTGGTGAAAGTCACGTTGCGTCTGAAGCTGTATAGAGACCCTGCCACCGAAACGGCTCTGCGGGAGACGCTCTTGCAGTTTACCGACTGCTTCAACGCTGTCTGCCGTTACGGGTGGGACAATAACGAGCGCAACGGAACCCGACTGCACCAGGCAACCTACAAGCCCCTTCGGCAAGCGCATCCTGACCTGCCCTCCCAGTTGGTGGTGTCCGCCCGAATGAAGGCCACCGAAGCACTCAAATCTGTTGCGGAGCGCAAAAAACAAAGACGCTCCGTTACCTGCCCGCAGTCCGCCCTTTGCCCCGTGCGCTATGATGCGCGTTCGTATTGGGTGCGCCTTCAAGACGGCTATGCCTCTCTTGCCACCACACAAGGTCGTGTTTGTGTTACCTTCCGCCTGTGTGACTACTACACTCGTTACGCCCACTGGAAGCCCTGCTCGGCAGACTTGTGTTTTCGTGACGGTGCCTTTTACCTGCACGTGGTGGTGGAAGCCGACGCGCCTGAACCTGTTTGTGAAGGGGTTCTTGGTGTTGACCTGGGCATCGTGGAACTCGCTACCGATAGTAACGGCAATACCTATTCGGGCGAAGCCGTAAAAGTCGTTCGCCGCCGTCTCAAGCGCCTCCGTAGTCTGCTTCAAAAGCGCGGCACAAAGAGCGCGAAACGGCATTTGAAGAAGATTCGCGCCAAACAGTCTCGGTTTGTCAAGAACACCAATCACGTTGTTTCTAAATCCCTCGTTCGTACTGCAGTACAATCGCGAAAGGCACTCGCTCTGGAAGACCTCCGTTGTCTTCGCGACAGAGCAGAAACGGTTTCTCGCGAGATGCGATGGCTCCTCGGTAAC
>NZ_DATGKU010000060.1:0-13557 GCF_035294505.1 Chthonomonas sp.
CTACATCGCTCAAAGCGCCGAACGCAAAATAGAGACGATCTTCTATCGCGAGGACTTCCGGCGCGTGGATGCCGAACAGGTGGGCATTTTGGAGTTCGCCGGGCGCGGCATCGAACAGTATGCCGAGGCCTTCTATCATCGCCTGAACACAGAGGCCATACGCGACCTTCACCTGAAAGTGGTGGCCGACTTCGCCTTTAGCCGCCTCGCCAGCATCTATCCCTCCATGCTTGGACGCATGGGGGTAGACCTCATCGCCCTTAACGCCTATCCCGATGTTCAAAAAACTCCGAAGACGCCCGAAGCGCGTGCAGCCCTGCTGCCAGGCCTCGCGCGCATTGTGCAGACGCTGCAGGCCGACATGGGCGTGCTGTTTGAGGCCGACGGCGAACGTATGACGTTGGTGAGCGAAGAGGGACAGGTTATCGGCGGGAATGAACTTTTGGCGCTGATGATCGCCCTCGTGGCACGCACCCACCCCCATGCGCGTATTGCCGTACCCATCACCGCCCCTAGCATCCTTGAACCCATCGTTGCCCTGCACGAGGGCACCATCGTGCGCTCGCGCACAAACTCTAGAGACCTCATGGAGTTCTGCGTCGCACGCCCTAATAAGGAGGGTCGGGTAGACTTCGCCGGGGATGATCGGGGTGGGTTTATTTTCAGCGAGTTTCAACCTACCTTCGATGCCATGTACGCTTTTGGGAAACTGATGGAGATGCTGGCCACCACCGGCCTACGCCTCTCCGAACTGGTGCGCGAACTGCCACCAGCCCACCTCACCCGAACCATGATACGTTGCCCGTGGGACGCTAAAGGGCGCATTATGCGGGTGCTTACCCGCGAGGCCGATTCGCTTATGTCCTCGAATAAACAGCATGTGGAGATGGTAGACGGCATTAAATTCTTTGAAAGGGATGGATGGGTGCTCGTGCTGCCAGATGCCTCAGAGCCTTATTTCCATATCTACGCCGAATCCAGCTCTCACGAACATGCCCACGAACTGCTCTGCAAGTACGCCAAAAAGATTGAACAGCTTCTACAAGATTAATTAACGCCGGTGTTGCCACCAACGCTCGGCCAAAATGCGGGCTGCATAGTCGTCGTAAGGCCTATCCGGCGTGCGAAGGGCGCGCGGCAACAGTTTTTGCCAACCGCGTGCGGGGTTCTCTTGCACAAAAAGTCTGCGCGCCGCTTCCGACGTATAGGCCTCTTCCATCACCACAATGGGAGTCTCCTCAGCCACCTTCTCCAACGCCTCAATAAGAGGAGCGCTGCCCGTTCCTTTGCCTACAAGAATCACTCTCGGCGAAAACTGCGCTTTCAGCCGCCGAACCTCCTCCAAAAGCCCGTCTGGCGATACAATGGCCTGGTAAAGTGCTTTCCCTTCCTCGGTTACTACCGCAACTCCACAACGAACCCGACCAGGGTCTACAGCTAGCACTGCAGGTTGGTCTATCTTTTCGATCTCCTTCGACTAAAGTACCGAACCGGTTCTCAAGAAAGCCACCGAAGCGCCCTATCCCCCCGCAGCGCGCAGAAACTCGATGTGCAAGTGCTCGGGATCGAGCAGGTCGGCCGAGGTGATTGAACCGGCTGCCACCGCTTTGATCAGCAGCGGGCCACGCACTCGCTCGGCCTGTTGCACGAGGTGCGCCAATGTCAGCGGGTCGAACAGCCCCACTTGGCTGGCACCGGTAACCGGGTCAACGGCGGGGACAATGCCGGCCTTGATCGCGGCCGAACGCACATCCGTCTGTAAAAACTGGGCCAGCCTCTGCTGCAGCTCTTTTTCCGAAAGCGCCCCTTCGATCCTCTCTTCGGCAAGCTCGTCGCCGGGGTGGAACACCGTTTGCACGGTGCGGCTAACCACCTCTACAGGCACCTGTTCGCCGTTAAGGGTATTGCTTAGGCTACGCACAATAAGCAGCGTTGGCGTATCGCTGCCCTCTAGCCTGCCGGCCAAATCGCTAAGCGCGGCCTCCGAGTCGGAACCGGAAGCCCCACCGGTTAGGGTTAACGACATGGGCGACAGGAGGCGTACGGCGCTGCCGTTATCTCCTATGGCGGCACCATAGCCCAGCGCGGTGGCGCTGGCCTGCTGCAGCAACTGCTTTAACTGGCTCAGAATGGTCTGACGGTCTAAGTGCGCCGCGATCACCCCACGCGCCAGCTCTGCGCCGTAGCGTACGGCGATAGGGCTTTGACGCAACACCAGATAATCGTTGGTGGAACCGGCGAGGAAGCGATAGACCTCGTCCAAACGTTGGCTCACCATGGCGTAACGGCTTTGCGCCGCCGCAAGCTGGTCTTGTACCTCTTGCAGTTGCTTACGTATCTCGGCGGCCTTCTGTTCTTCGCTCTGATTGGCCTCCAATTGCAGCTGGTTGGTTCGCTCCAGCACCTCGTTGGCGCGGCCTAAATCGGCGTTCTGCCTCTGCAAGTCACTGTTTGAGGCGATTAAAGTCTTATTCTCTTGAGTGAGTTGGGTGTTCTCATGCACCAGCGCCAGATTCTGTTTGGCCAACTCGCGGTTTTGAGCCACAAAATGCCGATTAAGCGCCTCTAAATGGGCGCGCTGCCGCTCCAATTGTGCCACCTCACGGGTTTTATGCGCCAGCTCATCCCGCTTTTGAACCACCTGTTCTCGCAACCGTTCGCTTTGGGCGCGCAGCACAACCACGTGCTGCTTGGCCCGCTGCAGCGCCTTTTGCGAGACAAGCAGTTGCCGATGTGCCTCTTGGGCAAGCTCCTGATCGCGTTTGGCTTGCGCCATGGCTTCGGCGGCCTGCTGGCGGGCAATGCGTACCTGGCGGTCGAGCTGAGCCTTTTCGGCGATGGCCTGCTCGCCTTCAAGCACAACTTGTCGAATGGGGGGAGATATAAGCAGGAGGGCTGCAATGCTAACCATCGAGATGAAGGCACCGGTTAAACTTGTAATAAGGATGGCCGTATGCTTAGGCCGCAGCCCAAACCAGGAGACGCGGCGTTTTCCCCATCGTCTCCCCTGAAGATCGCCGTAATAGGCAATGAAACCGCCCAATACAACCAGTAAGAGCAGTGCTAATGTTGTCCAGATCATCTTTGCTCCTATCCCCCCTTTCCCAAAGGGAAGCCTAGGTCGAAGCCCTTAGGGTTAGCCAAATCCCTACGGCGGCACCGACCATGTCGGCCGAGAAGCTTGCAAGCATGGGAGGCAACCCTCCGCTTTTGCCAACAACAAACATGGCGTGATAGAATACCCAATAGAGAAATACGATGAATATCGCCATGCCAAATCCCACCGTGCGGCTTCCTCCTCGCTGCGTGTTAAGCCCCAGTGCCGCGCCTACCACCCCAAAAATAACGCTTGCCAAAGGCAGCGCTATCTTGCCGTAGAGGTCTACCTCTTCTCCGCGCGCCTCCTCAATACGCCCCTCCGCTCTATCGCGCTCGATCTCCCGACGCAGTTGGTTGAAGCTGAGCCGGTTGGCATCGTTCACCTGGGCGTTCATCACCTCGGTGAACGATTTGCCTATACTTGCATTATCGGGAAGCACCTTCAAGGTTTTGAAGTTGGTAACGAGCGTATCCTTTATCAGCCCTGTGGCCTTGTCGGGCACAAGCAGTACCCACGAGCCGTCGTAGTACGTCCAGTTTAAACCGCTTTGGTCAAGGCCACGTCGGTCGGTGCTTTGGGCGCGCGCGCAGTTGACGATAAGCTCCACAGCCCCGTGCATCGCCGGGTCGTCACTGTAGCGCACGATGCGAACGTCGCGGAGGGTTTGGGTACGGGCATCGTAACCCCCCTGCACATACACGCTCTCCTCTAGGCCACGACCATCCTGACGTTTAATATCGTAGGAGATCGGTTCGTCCGACTTTGCGATGTGTTGAAGCGCCTCCTGTTTCAGATCGTACATGGCACGTGTGGCTGGCGGCACAACGGTCTCGTTCCACGTGAAGGCCACAATACTTACCAACAATCCTACCACGAAAACGGGCAGTACCACACGCGGAAAACCGATGCCCGCTGTGAAGATCGCCACAATCTCTCTATCGGCAGAGAGGCGTCCGAGTGCCATCAGCGAGGCAAGCAACATCGCCATGGGAAACGTCTGGGTGAGAATGCCGGGCAGGGCGTAGAGCACAAACTTGAGCACAAGGTTTAACGGCACGCCCTGTACCACCATGTCGGTAGCTTGAAAGAGAAAGCCGGCCGTGAACACCAGCACCAGAAACATGAACATACCGGTTAAAAACGGCCCGACGAGATCGTACAAAACCAACTTATCAATGAGCTTCATGATCTGGCTCTTTCTCTTTCGGGGTCGTCTCGGCTTCGGGAGCATCCCATGGGGGGATGCCTGCCTCGCGCAGCTCCGCCTCGGCCTTAGCGCGTAAGCCCTTCTGAGCGACATGACCACGGCTATAGGTATAGCGCTCGCCGAAATAAGAGCGTATGGCCACCGGGTCTTGTAGCAACGTATGGGCAGGGCCTTCCACGCGCTTCACGCCGTCGGCGATGATATAGGCCCTTTCGGTAATATCGAGCATGGCCTCCACGTTGTGGTCTGTGATGAGAATGCCTATGCGGTTTTCGGACTTTGCCAGGTCGTGAACGATGTTGCCGATGTCCTCGATGGCCAAAGGGTCTACCCCGGTAAACGGTTCATCGAGCAGAATGAATTTTGGCTTCGCCGCCAGAGCGCGGGCGATCTCCACCCGCCTTCGCTCTCCACCGGAAAGCAGCCTACCCAAGCTGTGGCGCAAATGCCCAATATTCAGCTGCCCAAGCAGCTCTTCCATACGTTGGCGACGTTGGGCCTTGGTCAGCGGCTGCGCCTCTAAAACCAGCAGTAGGTTCTCCTCCACCGTGAGGTTGCGAAATACAGATGGCTCCTGAGGAAGATAGGCGATCCCTTCACGAGCGCGCCGATACATGGGCAACCGCGTGATCTCATAGTTATCTAGGTACACATGGCCGCTTTGTGGACGCACCAGCCCCACGATCATGTAGAATGTGGTGGTTTTTCCCGCCCCGTTCGGCCCTAACAAACCCACAACTTCGCCCTGCTCCACCTCTAAACTGATTCCGTTGACCACACGGCGCCCCCGATAGACTTTCACCAGCTCCTCTGCACGTAGCTTCATGGCTTTCTTCCTCGCGCTTTCTCTAGTTTTGGGTTCGCCGGCGGCGGTACCACCGCCTCTAGTCGTGCCGTGCCCTGAGGACTGGCGATAACAAGGTCGTCGCTGCGCAAATTCCAGGCAACGGTATCGCCCTGCGCCCCAAGGTAGCGCACCGGCCCCGCCAAGGCCGGGCTTTGCGCCGTTATCTGCGTAGGCCCCTGCAAAACCACCTCCGATGTTTGCGCCGTGTTGGTATAGACTAAAGAGGCCGCTTTCGCCTCTACAACCTCTTTGCCATCGCTCGGCTGAGGAGGGTTCGACGCATTGCCGATGGGGCGATAGGGACGGGCAAAACGGCATTGAACCTCTCCTTGGGTCGCCATGCGCACGACCTCGTTGGTGGGCGAAAGCACGCCTTCTATCTGTTGGCTCTCGATGCGCGACTCGAAGCCGGTTTGTGGCTCCGAGGTCTGGATGGTCAACCCCTTTCCCTCCAGATGAAATCGCTTGCCCGGCACAAACTCCCCCTGTTCAAAACCGCTGACTTCCACGGTTCCTAAAGAGATAGGACGCGCCTGCTCTCCTTGGGTTACAGGCAGGGCGGAGGGTTGGGGAGAGAAGATGAGCGAATCTCGGCCGGCTTTCCCATAGAAGAGATAGGTGGTTGCGCGGCCGAGCTGGGCTACCAAACGCGCCACTTGGATGTGGGCGGGGCCTTGAAGCTTTTGGGGTATCTGAAGCGTTCCCTCCACATTTTCGAGGGACACCAGAGAGTGAGTGGCCTCGTAGTGCGCCCGATCGGCACGGCCATCGAGAATAATGAGGCGATTCTGGGCATCTGGCTCCGTGCCATGAAAACGAACATCTCCTTGCCCCGCTATCTCCTCCAGATGGTTCTGAGCGAAATAGGCCTCTAAAAGATCGGCAGAGAGAATGCCTTTGGCCTTGGTAACCACATCGTCGAAGGCAACTTGTACAGGAGAACCGCTAAGCTGCACAGCGTGAGGGAGGTCTACATCGCCCCGCGTAAACCCTGTCACCTGTACCGTGCCCAGCCGATGGCGGGGGTGAGCGCCCCCTTTAGGCGTAGCCATTTTCGGCACAAAGGTGAGGGAATCGGTGGCGGCATGCCCGCTTAGTTGAAGACGGCCGCTTTTATCGGTGGCCACAACGGCACCGTCCACGTGAACGGTTGCCGGGCCTTCTAAGCGGCTTGGGTCGAACAGTTTCGCCGCTACCCCATCGGTTAGGAGGAGCCTTTGTGTCTGCTCGTTGTAGCGGGCATGCCCTGCCGTTCCCTCCAAAGTGCGCAGCTCCTGCCCTACCTTACGTACCACGCGAAACTGAATGGGGCCTTCCAGCTCCGCCTCCACTTCGTTCCCTTTCGGCCCAACGGCATGGCCGACCACTCCGTTGACCACCAGGTAAAACCTTAAGGGGCGGTTTGGGTCGGTGGTGGCCACAACGATGTTCTTGCCGCTCACCACAAAGTTACGCAGCTGGCGCAAGTTGGTGCGAAAAGAGGCAAAGTGAGAGATGCGAATATCCCCAATGGATACCGGTAACTGAGCGCTTGTGGAGGGCTGTTGCGCGCGCGCAAAAGCGACTCCACCAATGAGGAGAAAGGTAAAAAGGGCAGAGGCAGAGAGCCTCCACCGATAGAGACATCCAAATTTCACTGTGTCGCCACGATCTCCCCGGTTGCTATATGGTAAACCATGCGCGGGGCCGAAGTCTCATAGGGTGTTGACGCGCGTCCACCTGCAGAGGTTCCTCGAAATTGTACAAGATGGACGTTCCCTTCCGCAATAATTTGGTCGGCCTCACTCTCCCAGGTCATTCTATCGGCCGTGATGAGGGTGTTGGGCGGGCGTTCCCGTGACAGAACGCGCACATGACCTTCTCCCTGCAGTGTATGCTGCTGCTGATTGGCGATCACCGTGTCGGCCTGTACATCGGCCACATAGCGCCCCTGTTCATACAGACGCGCGTAAACCCCCTTTAATAGAAGGGTGATCTCCGTTCCCCCTCCCTTATAGAAGATGCTGCCCTTTTGGGCGTTGGCCACCAACAGCGGCACCATGGGGTCGTAAAGGTCGGCGGTTTTGTGGGTGTTCCAGCGGAGATGCCATCCGTCTCCTTCAACTCGACCCCGTAGGTTCTGTTGATCCGCGCCGGCCGATGTCGCCCCGGAGGAAGGCGCTCGATTTGAAGCCGTCTGCAAGGCGCGGTTTGCCGCGGGCACTCTATTCCGGCTGCACCCGACAAGCGGCCCCAGCAACAAGAGAGCTGCACAGCAGAGAACGGCTGCTTGGTAGGAGCGGCTCATGATCGCACCGAAGGAGAGAGAAGAGATAGAACGGGCACAGCCGCCTCCCCTGTTTGAGCCATACGGCGACGGAGTTGCCCACAGGCTGCATTAATGGCATCCCCGCGCGTCATCCGTTGCGTTGTTACCCTGCCGGCAGCGATCAAAGTCTCACGGAAGCGAGCGATGGCCTCTTTTGTGGGACGCCGAAACCCCTCCGGCGTTTCTACATAGTTGAAGGGAATGAGGTTCACGTTGCCCGGCAGCTTCCACCGTTCCAGAAGAGCGGCCAACGCACGCGCCTGCTCTGGGCTATCGTTCACACCGCCTATCAACAGATATTCGAAGGTGAGGTTGCGCTTCGTGATTCGGGTATACTCGGCGCAGGCCGCCAAAATCTCATCGAGCTTCCACTTGCGCGCGGTGGGAATGAGACGGGCGCGCAGAGCATCGTCTGGAGCATGCAGCGACAAGGCCAGCGTAATGGGTAGGTTCTCTCTAGCTAACGCCAAGATTCCCGGCACCACCCCTACCGTTGAGACCGTGAGGTTGCGCATCGAGAGGCCTACTTCATTCCCTAAAAGGCGCAGGCTTTTTACCGTGGCTTCATAGTTCCACAATGGTTCTCCCATACCCATATAGACGACATGCGAAATGCGCCGTGCGCTCTCGGCTTGCATGACCAGGTACTGGCCTACGATCTCGCCTGCGGTAAGGTTGCGGGCTAGCCCACCCTGTGCCGTTGCACAGAACCGACATCCGGCAGGGCAACCCACCTGCGTAGAGAGGCAAGCCGAGACACGATCGGGGTAGGGCAGGTAGACGCTCTCCACGGTGAGGCCGTCTGCTAGCCGAAGGAGATATTTAATGGTGCCGTCGGAGGCGACATCACGGTGCACTATATCGGGCAGACCCAAACGGTAGTTAGCCGCCAGCTGTGCACGAAGGGCGGCAGGGAGGTCGCTCATCGCATCGAGCGTACGCACCTGTTTACGATAAATCCACCGGGCTATCTGCCGACCTCGATAGGCCGGTTCTCCTAACTCAAGGGCTATCTGTTCTAACTCTTTCGTGCTACACCCCAAAAGCCACTGCCTGTTCGGTTCCACAACGGCCCTCACCTTTCTCCCAAATTCCACCTAAACCCGAATCTCTAATAGGCAGATTCTACCTGCCTTCGTTCCCACCGCGCAAATTTTCGTTAGAGGAGGATAGTCCGCCTACAGGAAGCATTTAGCAATCGATTCGCGTACAACTATCGTGCATGTTATACTTCTTATGGGAATCTATGCTACTAACGGCGCTACCTCAGCTACTAGAAAGGCCGGTCGGCGCAAGCGAGGGGGAGGGTGCCAGCCTTGAAGGCGAGAAACGAAATGCGTTTGCTAGAAAAGATCGTTGTGCAGGGCTACAAATCTATCCGCAACCAGGAGCTGTCGCTGGAGCCGGTGAATGTGCTAATCGGCGCGAATGGCTCCGGCAAATCCAACTTCATCGGTCTCTTTAGGATGCTAAATCGTCTTGTGTCGGGAGACTTCCAAATCTACGTGCGCCAAGCCGGCGGGCCCGACCGTCTGCTGTACTACGGACGAAAAACCACCAATGCGATTTCGCTTGGGCTTTGGTTCAGAGACACGGAGCGGCAAACCAGGAACGGCTATATGTGTGAACTCTTTCCCACAGAGGACCAGGAGCTAGTGTTTGCCCAAGAGGAGATTCTCTTTGCTGAGTATGAGAAACCTATGTCGAGCAGATATAGCTCTGGAGTTCATGAAGAGAGTCGCTTGCCTGAATGGGCAAAGGAGGATAGAGTTGGCGAATACATTTATAAAGACCTTCAATCGTTTCGGGTCTATCATTTTCACGATACAAGCGATTCGGCGAAAGTGAAACAGTTTTGTGATATTAGCGATAACCGTTTCTTACGACCCGATGCGTCTAACCTGGCCGCTTTTCTCTATAGGCTTAAACGGCAGTACAACTCCCATTATCAAGATATTGTACGCGCCATCCGCTCCGTCGCCCCCTTCTTCGGCGACTTCGTGCTTGAGCCTGATATCTTCGCTACCAACCAAATCCGCTTGGAATGGCACGAAAGAGGATCAGACACTCTATTTGATGCTCACGCCCTTTCCGATGGAACTCTGCGCTTTATCTGCTTTGCCACCCTCTTCCTTCAACCAGACGCGCTGCTACCGGCCATTATTATCCTAGATGAGCCGGAGCTTGGGTTGCATCCTGCGGCGATTACGGTGCTTGCACAACTTATCCACTCTGCTTCGAAGCGTGTTCAAGTGCTCTTAGCGACGCAGTCGGTCACTCTTGTGAACCAGTTTACGCCCGAACAGATCATCGTGGTCGAAAGACAAGAGCACAGAACCGGTTCACTTATTCCGGGCCAAGAGTCGGTCTTCCATCGTATCTCCTCAGAGCAATTAACGCAGTGGCTTCAGGAGTACGAACTGGGCACACTGTGGGAGAAGAACCTGCTTGGAGGTCGCCCCTAACCGGTGAAGAAAGTGCTGATTCTAGTAGAAGGCCAGACGGAAGAGGCCTTCGTCAAAAGGCTTCTTCACAAGCACCTGTTGGCCTTCCAGATTGACCTTATCCCTTGCCTATTACACACAAAATTAACTACCGTCGGCGCTAGCTATCGAGGAGGCGTAACCTCCTATGCCAAAATGCGTCGCGATATAATGCATTTGTTAGACGATAGCAGCGCCTACCGTGTGACCACCATGTTAGACTACTACGGATTGTCTAAAGATTTTCCGGGGCTATCCTCCTTGCAAGGCAAAAACGCTTATGCGAGAGTGAAGTATCTAGAAAAGCAGTTTGCTAGAGATATTGACCATCCAAGCTTCATCCCCTATCTCATGCTACACGAATTTGAGGCATTCCTATTTGTAGACCCTACTCAATGGAAGGCTCTTTTTGAACACCGTATAAAACAACCCTCTTCCGCCCAAATCGGCAACCTGCCTCCACCGGAAGAGATCAACGATAGGGCAGCGACACACCCCTCTAAGCTTATCCACAAGTATATACGCAACTATAAAAAAACTGTTGATGGTCCTGCTTTTTGTGAAAAATTAGGATTGAACTCTATCCGAACAAAATGCCCCCACTTTCACGAGTGGCTGGAAATGCTTGAACAGTTGTGACTCCACACAAAGATTCGAGGACAGAGGCCGCTCTATTTTGGAATAAGCCTCTCTCTCGTGTAGAATCTCAGCAGAAATAAAAAGTTGAGGAGATCGGCATGAGGATGCAAGTAAGAACTTGGCCATTCACCGGTTTGATAGGGCTTACCCTACTGCTCTTGAGCCTCTCTCTGCTACCGTTCTTTACGCTGTCTTCAGCCCACGCCACAGTAGAGTATGCTCGCAAAGAAAATAAGCCCTGCATCTACTGCCACGTAAGCGCCGCTCCTGGCGTTTTAGACCCCTCCACCGGCAAAGTGAACACGGTGGCCTGCAACGAAAGGGGGTTCTACTATGAAACGCACAACCACTCCTTTGCCGGCTATGTGGAGACGCCCCAAATCAACCCGAAGGCGCTCACCGGCCCCTTCCGCTTCGGATGGGCGATAAAGCTGCCCACTGCCGCCCAACGTGTGGCGGTTGCTGACGTTAAAGGAGATCACCACCCCTTGCTGATCACGCTTTCGCCGAGCGGCGGTGCGCAACAGAGCGAGCTTGCCCTGTGGAGCTGGAACGGAAAGGCGTTCGTTAAAGATAGCTCTCTTCCGATTGCCGCCCGTGCTGACATGCTTCAAGTAGGGCATTTTGCCGGAAACGACCAGCCCTTGCTGATCGTCACCGGCGATGGAGTTCGCTGGTGGAACGGGAAGCAGTTCTCTTTTCTGCCGGCCCCAAGCGGCTTTCAACTGATAGGGGCCGTGCGGCTTCTGGATGGCACCGAGCGTCTGCTGGTGGCCTTGAACGGTAGCGATCTGCAAGCTTATCGGGTTGACCTTTCAAAGTCCGGTAGTTCATGGCTTGCCGATCCCCAGGCGCCGCCGCAAAGCCACGAAGTTCAGTGGGCGGAGATGCATGGCGATCCGAGCCTTCTGGAAAAGATAGGAATGCCCACGGCGCTTAGCCTCGGTGGGTTTATAGGGGTTTGGAATCTGCCCACCCAGCACCAACTCTTTCTTTATCTTCCCAAACTGAACCAGGACATTGATGCGGTTCCCGACCCCGAGCATCCAGGGCAGAACAAATTTGTGCTCAAAAGCCAAACGTGGTGCGTGGGCTTGCTGAATGCGATAAACGCCGATGATGCCTACTACACCCCGCCTTTGGCCGGCAAGGTCTGCGACGTTACTCGCCAAAGCCCCATCGAGCCAAAAACGCCGGGACTTTTGGTGCTCACGTCGCTCTCGGCGCCCAACACTTCGGGGCTTTACTTCTTCCCGCTCACCGCGCCAAAGCCCTAGAGTTTAGGAGCGCTTTAAGCGACGTTTCTCCTTGCGAGCCGCCTCGATGGCCTCGATCTCCGCATCGAGCACGGCTTCATCCTGAAATTCGAACTCGATGTCCCGAATGCGCACGGTGTCGCCATGACGAATACCATGCTCACGTAGTGCCTGAATAACCCCCATTCTGTCTAAGAGGCGGTGGAGACGCTCCATCGCCTCCTCGTTCTCCACATCCGTCATGGCGACGCGGCGCTCCACAGCGCGCCCCACGATCTCGAAAAGGCCGGGTTCGGGGTTGCGAACCTCCCAGAAGTTGTCATCGGTGGGCTTTACCTGAATAACAACTTTGCCTTGCGGGGCCTCCTCAAACGCTTTGGGCAGGGTTTCAAGCCTGCGCATGGTCTCAAAAATCAGCTCACGTAGCCCGGTGCCCGTGGCTGCCGATATGCGAAACACAGGGTAACCTCTATCTCTCAAGGCACGCTCAATCGGCTCTAGCTCCGCTTGGTCGGCGAGAACGTCTATCTTGTTCAACGCTACGATCTGGGGCAGGGCGGCAAGTTTGGGGTCGTAGAGCGCCAGCTCGCGATTGATCACCTCAAAATCGTTCAAGGGGTCACGGCCCGAAAGGCCACTAACATCGAGCAGATGAATAAGCAGGCGCGAGCGACTCACATGGCGCAAAAACTGATGCCCCAAGCCGGCGCCTTGGCTGGCCCCCTCAATAAGGCCGGGAAGGTCGGCGATAACAAAGCTCTTATCAATATCTACCCGCACCACCCCAAGGTTGGGAACGAGGGTCGTGAAGGGATAGTCGGCGATTTTGGGGCGAGCGGCGGAGACGGCAGCGATAAGGGTAGATTTACCCACATTGGGATAGCCTAACAACCCCACGTCGGCAAGCAGTTTAAGCTCCAGTTTTAAGCGGCGACGCTCTCCAGGCTCGCCTTTCTCGGCGAACTTGGGCGCCTGGTGTACGGAGGTAGCAAAGTGGGCATTTCCTCGCCCGCCTTTGCCTCCACGCGCCACCACGACCGTCTGATGAGGATAGACGAGGTCGGCAACCACCTCTCCGGTCTCAAGGTCGGTCGCTACGGTTCCCACCGGAGCGCGTAGCACCAAGTCGGCCCCATCCTTACCGAACATCTGTTTGCTGCCGCCGTGCCCGCCGCGCTCGGCTCGATAGTGGCGCTGGAAGCGAAAGTCAAGCAGTGTAGACAGATTGGGATCGGCCTTCAGAATAACACTTCCTCCCCGTCCCCCATCGCCGCCGTTAGGGCCGCCATGCGGCACATACTTCTCTCGACGAAACGACACCATGCCGTTACCGCCATCTCCGGCGATAACTTCGATTTCAACTTCATCTACAAACATCGTTGCGGCTCCGATAAGCGCATGGAAGCGAAAAGCGCGCAGAGCCTTCTTTCTCTGCGCGCCCCTGCAAGATTCAGTGGAGGTGGAGAGACTCGAACTCTCGTCCCTAGGGATTCGCCTCTGGCGTCTACGAGCGTAGCCTCCGTTTTAAATTCGCGTTCGCCCGCCCCGGAGGCAGGGCTAGCAGAACGCTAGAACGCCTAAGAGGTTACGTGGAGGGGACGTTCCGCCCTCACACGCCAAGCCGGCATGGTAACGCCCATTCTCGCCCGGCCGGCAGGGGCAAGATGGACGGGCGGCTTAATTAAGCCGCGAGCGCGTAGTTTTGAGTGTTCGCGTT
>NZ_DATGKU010000061.1:0-6417 GCF_035294505.1 Chthonomonas sp.
GGACTTTCATGGACGGGTAAGCCCGGCCATGGCCGTGCAGATGGAGGAGGCCATGCGTCCCTATCATCCGCTTTTCATCGAGGAGCCTGTTTTACCGGAAAATGTGGATGCTTTAGCTCGTGTGGCCGCGCAATGTAAGACACCGATTGCTACCGGCGAGCGGCTTTTCACGCGCTGGGGCTTTCGGGAGGTATTGGAGAAAGGGGCCGCTACCGTATTGCAGCCTGATCCCTGCATTTGTGGGGGCATTTGGGAGACACGCCAGATCGGGAGTATGGCGGAGGTCTACTATGCCGCCCTGGCGCCGCATAATCCCTACGGCCCGCTTAATCTGGCGGCGAGCCTGCAGGTGGATGCTTGCACCCCTAACTTTCTGGTGCAGGAGTTCGTAGACCCCATCGGGTTAGGGGCGGGTGTGTTGAAGCAGCCTTTCACCGTAGAGAACGGCTACATCGCCGTGCCTCAGGCCCCCGGTTTGGGCGTAGAGCCGGACGAGGAGTGGTTGCGGGCGCATCCCCTTAAACCCAAGCCGGACCCAGGTCGGTGGTTTCATGAGGATGATGGCTCAATGGCCGACTGGTAGTTAAAACCCCCGGCCACGGTTCGCTTTTAGGATGGGTCGGCGGTGGGCGAGTCTGCGGATTTAGTGGGTGATTCTAATTCGCGGGCCAGGCCGTCGGCGAGGTGTCGCCATTGGCTATGCGGATAGCGCTGGTGAAACAGGGCAATGAGCTGTTGCGCCTCCTCGTGGTGGTGGAGATAGCGGGCACAGAGGGCTGCGGCTTTCAGCAAGGCCGTCTCCGCTTCGGGGCTATGGAGGCTCTCCTGGGCTACCTGGCGAAAAAGCGTTAAGGCCTCCGTAAGGTGCTCTCCCTCCTCGAGGGCGCAGGCCAGAAAATACTGTTGAGCTGGAGATAAGGCTACCTGTGTGATGTGATGGGATTGCATCTCTAAGTAAAGCTTTACGGCCATGGAGCGCATTCTCATCTTCAGGTAGATATCGAGTGCGGTGTTGAAATGAATAGCGGCCTGTTCCTGGTCGCCCATAATCTCCCATGCGCGGGCCAGCTCGGCATGCGCGTTCGCATCGTCGGGGTGTTTTTGAAGCACGGCCTCCCATCGGGGAATGGCCGCACCAGGGCGATTCTGCTCCAGCGCCTGTGCTGCATCTCTGGTGAGGTAAGCCATCTGAGCCTTTTGGGGAAGACGCAGCAAATAGGCCGCTGTAAGACCGGTTACGAAACCGCCAATATGTGCCCAGTGGGCTACTCCGTAGGCGGTATCTCCCACCCAAAGCCGCCATAAGCCGCTGCCTATTTCCCCTGCCAGAAAGATCGCCACCACCAGCACGACATGGGGGCGGATGGGAAAAAGGGCAAAGGAGATGCGCGCACGGTAATAGCGTACGGCGTAGGCGCCAACAAGCCCTGCACAGGCTGCGGAGGCCCCGATGATAGGCACGTGGGCGACCTCAGGAGGGAGAAGGGTAAGAATAATAAGGCACTGTAGCCAGCCTCCAACCGCGCCGGATAAAAGGTAGAGGGCCAGAAGTTTGCCACCGCCGATAGCGCTCTCCACGCCCGTGCCGAACACCCATAAGAAGAAGAGATTAAGGAGCAGATGCGCCGGATCGGCGTGCAGAAAGGAGTAGGTGAGAAGGTTCCAGAGATGAAGGTGGGAGGGCACAAGCCCATAACGATAAAGTAGAGCGTTCACATCCCATCGCCAGAAATGGGCGCCAAGGAGAAGACTCAGGGTAATTAGCCCTTGGCAGCCGGCGAGGGCCAAAGTCATCCACGGTCTTTTTTCTGTCGGTTGGTCGGTAGCATAAGGTAGAAACATTCGTTCCCCTCACGAAAGACGATACGACCTCTTTTTACCTTTTATTTCGGCCTTTGTCATTATCAACTACCGCCGATCTTATGCAGGTGGCTTGCGCTTTGTAGGGGCAGGGTGACCCCGTTCCTACTACACGATAGGTCGGTTGACAACGAGCCGCGTGCGGGCGATGCGCCGCATCGCCCTAACCAGCGCCATCGTCAAGGTACTTCCGATTTTAGAATCCATCTGCGCTTGTGGGAAGTAAGAGGCAACTCGGGCGCAATCCTGCTGTGGACTGGCTTTCAGTAGTGTGATTGAAGCAACTTCAATGCATAGTGGCCGGCATCGAGGAGAGCCATCTCTTTTCCTTGAGCGTAGCACTCCTGCCAATCTGCTTCTGTGCATCTGCACTTTCTTTGGGCCATGTTCTCGCTCTTTGCCCTCTGTTTGGTTGGGGAAAGAACCAAGCCGGTGATATCCTGATGATGTTCGAGTGCCCCCCAGAGCCGAGCGGCCTCGAGATCGTCGTTTGGTGGCAAGCAGAGAGCAGTCGTTACTAATGCTTCGCCTAAAAGAATGGCGTTAGGTGCTGAAATTAACATGGTCAATGCTTCTTGGAGAGGAGGGATGACGGCGGCAAACTCTGCTTTGGTGCTGTACAAGAGGTTTGCTTTTAAGGTGTAAAACATGGGAAGGAGCGCTCTCTCTTCAGAACGACATGCCAATTGGATGGCCTCTTCGAGATAAGCTTGTGCCGTATCCATTTGGGCTTGTTCAAATGCGATGGCACTAAGTTCGTAAAGGGCATAGGCGATGGCACGTGTCTCTTGTGTTTGGCGCACAATGGTTAGGCTTTGTTGGCAAAGGGCGAGGGCATCTGCGAAATTTTGTTGAAGGCGAGCCAACCTGCCGAGATTAAGCAGGATGAAGGCGATGCCGCCCACATCTTCCCATTTTTGAAAATGCTCCAAAGCCTCTTGTTGCAGCGCGGCTGCTTCCTTGTAGTTTCCTAGATTTAGCTCCACGATGCCTAGGTTTCCTAAAGCATAACCTAACACCCTATCGTCGAGTTCCCGAAGTTTATGAGCGCTCTGTTGCAAATAGGTTCTCGCCGCTTGAAGGTTCCCTTGTTCTTGCGCAACGATGCCCATCATGCCCAAAACACCGCAGGCCCTATCCTGTGTGCCGATCAAACCATGGACGTCCCAGGCTTGCTGCAGCAAGGTCCAGGCCCTGGTGAGATCGCCGTTTACCCAAGCCACCTGTGCACATTGACGCAGCGCGGAGGCGAGATAAGCTCTGTGGTCTAGTTGTTCATAGAGGACACAGCACTCTTCCAAACAGGTACGCGCTGTAGCATAGTCTCCAGCATCGAACGAGAGCCAACCAAGTCCGTTAAGCGCCTTTGCATAGGTCAGGTCGCGTTGGGGGTAACTGGCCAGCGCCTTCGATAGCCAGTTGCGGCCTTCTATATAGGCACCGCGTACCATCCAATAAGGGACGAGCGCCTCTGCAAAGATCGCGCCCTTTTCCGGTTCCTTGGCAAAACCCCATTCTAAAGCGGCCCGCACATTGGCCTCGTTTGTTTTTAGGTAGGACAACCCCTCTCGCCTGTGCAGTTCGCTTTCGCCCTGTTGCCCGGAGAGTGCCTTTTGAAAGAAGAAGTGATAATGGAGGTCACACAATCTCTTTCTTTCCTCGTCCGGCAGGTGAAGTGCGGCATATTCCCGGAGCACCTCCAGCATTCGATAACGGGTCTCTCCCTCCTGTTCCACTTCTATAAGCGAGTTGGTGCGAAGCGTTTCCAGTGCCTGCAGCGTCTCCAAGAAGTTTCCCTCGTCGAAACAGACCTTACAGGCAGCCTCAGCGTCCCAACCTCCTCGAAAAACCGACAGATTCGTGAAGAGCTTCCGTAGACGTATAGGGAGCAGTTGATAACTGGTGTCGAGAACCCTTTGAAGGGAACCCTGCCGATCTCCTTTTTCAAGCGAGGAGGTATCTACCGTCCAATTGAGGCGATGGGTAAAGTGGTCTCGCATTTGGGAGAGAGAGAGCATTTTGGCGTGACTACTGACCAGCTCCATAGCGAGGGGATGTCCCTCAAGCCATTGGCAAATCCAGGCCACGTCGTTGCAGTTACGCTCATTCAATAGAAATTTACGATTGTGGCTTTGCAATCTGTCTACAAACAGGCCTACGCTGGGAGATTGGAGCAGTTCACCGGCAGACATCTCCTGCTTGGGGGTAGGCAGTGGCTGCAGCCAATATTCACGCCCACCACGAATGCCAGGGCTCTTTCGAGAGGTCACAAGGCAGCAGAGGTGGGGTAGCCGTTCCAAGAGATGCTGCAGAATGGAGGCGGCTTCGGGCAATAGATGCTCGACATTGTCGAAAATCAGCAGGCATTCCGCTCTTTCTGCCAAGGCCTCAACAAGGTGTTTGATAGGCTCTCGGTGGCGTTCTTGAGAGATATCCAAGGCTTCCAGAACCGTCTGCCCAATAAGCGCCGGGTTGGAGAGGCTGGCAAAAGGGATAAAGTAGATGCCTCCACCAAAGCAGTCTTGTACCCTTTCGGCAACCTCGATGGCGAGGCGTGTTTTTCCGATGCCGCCCGTTCCAAGCAGGCTAATAAGCCGATACTGATGAGGGCTGGGGACGAGGTGTCTTTGGAGCCACTCTAGCTCCTCCTCTCTTCCAAAAAATCGTGTGAGGCGTGGAGGGATGTGTTGCTTGGGCGGGAGGGGCTTCGGCACTTCGGTTGCGATCAGTATTGGAAGGGCATTCTGAGTGGGCTGCTGCTTGCGGCCTCGATGCCCGAGTTGCTTTTGGAGTTGATTTGCGAGCGCTTGCACTTTTGGAGAGGGTGCAGTACCTAGCTCTCGGTGAAAGAGGGCTTCGAGCTGCTGATAGTGGCGTAGCGCCGTGGAGGGCTGAGCGGCTAGACTGTAGAGTTGGATCAGATCGTAGTGGGCCTCTTCGTCTAAAGGCTCCAGATAGAGGGCTTTTTGGGCATACTCGATGGCCTGCTGGAAGTCCCCCATCTGCTTTAACACGGTGGTCAGTTTACGCAAGCTGTTATAATAGAGTTCGGAAAGATACTGCCTTTGTGCAAGCACCCACTCCTCGTCGTTGCCCGGCAACAGCTCTCCTTTGTAGAGAGCAACCGCCTCTCGGAGAGAAGCCACACTTTCTCGCTCGTTCGGAGCATTGTCGGCCCGTTTCATTTTATAGAGCATATCGAGCACATCGGAGGTAAAGGCCTGAGGATGAAGACGTACGCTTAGACGGTTGGCCTGCAGGATAAGCCCGCGTTTGATACCCGCGGGTTCAAGATGATAGCGCAAGGATGTGAGCATGACACGCAGCCGATTTTTGGCGACTTCCTGTTCCTCTTCCGGCCAGAGGAGTGCAAGAAGCTCTTCGCGTGGAACGAAGTGGGGGCTATGCAAAATGAGATAGGCCAATAGCGCTCCCATCTTGCGAGTAGATTGTCGAAAGTGCGTTTCCTTATCCAGATAGGCCCTTAATCCACCCAATAGCTCGATGCGCCAAGCTTGGTTCATCATCGTCGTTTGCCTCACGGCAATCTAAAGATTTCTCTACAACAATTATTGACTCAAAAGAGTCTTATCAAGAGCAAACAAGCACTCTTGTTAGTATTATAACCCAAATGAAAACGATAGAGAGTCAAAATCTAAAAAAATGCCCTGCTTCGCTGGGCCATACGGCGAAGCAGGGCAAAGTAACAGCGTTATGGCGTTATGAGGAAAGAGGGCCTCTTCTTCCTAAGGGATGTTAACTCGGAATGAGCCTCCGAAGCTGCCTTGCGTGTAGGTGCCTGCGATGCGCAGCACGCCTTTCCCTGAGACCACGGAAGCAGGAAAGGTGAGATTTATCGTGATGCTGCTTCCTGAGGGAAGGTCGCCGATGGCCCCTGTTCCGGCAGTGGCCATAACGGTGTTTTTGCTGCTATCGGTGAGCTTGGCGGAGGACAAATTAAGGTTACCGGCGGTGGCTCCTCCAGAGTTGATAAACGTGAGTTGGACGATCACGTTGTTGTTTTGGTCGCGCGAGGCAGAGGTGAGATGGATTTGAAGTTGGGGCTGCCCTATAAGAAAGATGAGCGGTGAGGTCGTTGCCCCCAGAGTACTATCAGTCACTTGAACCGTGGCCGAACCGGCACTGGCAAGCAAGGATGCCGGCACGGTGGCCTGAAGTTGCTGAGAGCTGATCTGTTTCGTAGAGAGTCCTTGCCCGTTCCACAGCACACGTGCGAATTGCGTAAAGCCCGATCCTACTACCGTTAAGGTGAGATCGGAGGAGCCGGCTGCAGCGCCATTTGGGCTGAGGGCTAGCACCTTTGGGCCGTAGCGGAAGACCACACCCGTGCCGTTGCTACCACCTCCATTGGTTGTGCCATAGAGGTCGCCGTCCGGACCAAGGGTGAGGCCGCCCACAGGGCCGCCTCCGTTATCGGTGGTAGGTCCAAAGTCGAAGGAGTGAATTACGAAGAAGCCGTTGCCGAAGGTAGGCATTGCATAGAGCACCCCTCCGCCGTTGGATGGCGACCCACCATTTTGACAGGTGCCATAGATG
>NZ_DATGKU010000062.1:0-4592 GCF_035294505.1 Chthonomonas sp.
TTGCCCGGTTGCATCGGGGTCACGACCTCCTACAAGTGCAGCAAGATGGAGGGTATGCCCTTCAAGTCGGTAGACTTGAACGCCGTCTCCGGTAGGCAGAAAGAGAAAGTGGTGGCCTTGAAAAGTAAGAATACGAGGCACGCCATGTACGTCGCTATGATAGAGCACCGGATCGTTTAGACCATCGGCGACGTAACGACTTTTACCGTGTTCAAAATCGTCGAGATGAAACAGGTGTCCACTCATGGAGAGAAAGAGGGTGGGGTCGTTCAAAGCGTTGATCCCGAGGGAAACAAATTCGGTGCACCACTGTTCCCACTGCAGCTTACCCGTTGGCGACCATTTCGCCAATCGAGCGCCGGATATGGGTTCTGTTTGTGTGGTGACAATACTGCCATCTGGGGCTATGGCTACGCCGGTGAGATGAAAGAAGCGATCTGGAGAGCGATCGCCAGCTTTTGCCTTTTGACCAAGAATGCCGATTTGATGGGCTTCGAGACCGTGAATTGCGTATATTTTTACCTGTCCCGCTCCGGTATCGGCCACGTAGAGTTTGTTTGAAGGGCTGAAGGCGATCTCGACTGCTTCTGATAGATCGTGGATTGGCGCAGCGAGTTGCTGGCCGGTGGCGGAGTAGACGCGAATTTCGTGCTTACGCGCGCTAACCCAAATCTGCCCCTGGGCGTCTAGCGTGATAGCCCGGGGAGTGGGTACAGGGAAGCTGCCCAAGAGATCGCCGCTCTCTTTATCGAAACGCCACACTCGATTGCCAAGGAGGTCTGTAACAAAGAGGTTGTGTTGGTTTACGGCAATACCCCGTAACGGTGTTTTCAAAAGTTCCGCTTCATCGGGTGGCGTGTTCGGGGGGATGAGGTGTCTCGGCCATTCATAGAGCTGAATATGGCCATCCGTGAGATGCTGACCGGAAAAAGGGACTTCCTGTCCATCGCTAAGGCGGAAGCGCTCGATCTGTTGTCGCTCGTTCCAGGGAGGGGAAGCCCATCCACCGACGGTGCAGTAGATGTAACGGTCATCCACGGCGATCGCATAGGGGATGCCGTTAGGTTTTCCGTTACGAATTTGGAAATGTGCGTCGTAGACAGAATGGCCGTATTTATCCCACCTCTTGAAGTCGGCGCCGGCCTCGTCCCAACCGTTAGCGGTATAGATATTGCCCTCTTGATCTGTGGCCACCGAGAGAATGCTTGCCGGTGTGTGGCCTTGTGCATTTGGCGGCTGCCCACTATTCCCAATGACACCGACATTGCGGTAAACACTATAGTTTACAGCCACCACTAGATGATAGCTTCCCGAAGGTGCCGGTTGGTCGCTCATGTCGAGACCGTTCCATGACACGGTGTGTTTACCGGATGGAGTAGGCTGCATTTGCCAGAGAACCCGAATGAGATGACCTGAGCCGTCGTAGATACCACCACTTGTAATGGCCTGTTGAGAGAGTGTGTAGTGAAAAAGTCGGGTTTGAGATGGAGCAGAGCTATTTGGGGGTAAGCCCGAATCACCACGCGACAAAATAAGTAGCAGCAAAATGATCGCCTGATGTCGCAATCTCATGGTCACCGTTTTCTCCTCATTGGGGGCATCAAACACAAATTTCGATGGAGGGTTTCAAAAAACCTCTCCGAGTTTTTCGCCTCTGCATCCTATTCGGAGAGGCATCTAAACCCGTCTCGCTCCTGGAAACGTGACGGCAAGCAACCCTCCTCCATTCATTGCCCGTCGCCCTATGTAGGAGCGGGGAAAAGGGCTTAAAGGCAAAAATAGATCGTTCGTCTTTGCCAGTCGTCAATCTCCGTGTTAACCGCTCTAAACCGAGCCTTTGAGGTGGAATGCCACCGGAACCGGGTTACGGAACGAGGTAGAAATCAGGCACACATGCGAATACTCCTGTTTTGCAATAGGGGCAGGTTCGGCCTTCGAGGCGGAACGTATCGGAGAAGGAGGCCGAGCCACATTTGGGGCAACTATCTACCGGCGCGCGGGTATCTACGAGAAACTCTTCGCCGCAATCAAGACAGAGGTGGGGCACGTCGTTACCGATGAGTCGGGCGGAGCACTCGCTGAACAGGCAACGCGTGTAGCGTTTCACGCCCTGATCATCGAGGTAGTAAGGGTTCCCCTCGTCCCAAGCATCTATGGTTTTTCCACAGTTGCCACAGGTATATCGAATGCAGACGGACATAGGTGCACCTCCAGTGTGCATTTCCCATTAGCCGTTGGGTCGCCTTGAGTTTCAGAGAAGAAAGGGCGATCCGCCTGTAAGACTTCATTAGCTCTTTGCAATCGAGGTATATCATCAAGTTCCGAGAGTGCGGAATATATCGCAAATTATAGCACTATGGAGGGGGAAATGCAAGGGAAAGGAGTTAGTGTGCGAGAGATATATGTGCATTCGGTTGGAGGGGCAGATCAAGACAGTTCGGCACGACGGGCAAAGCGGGTCGGTGGTACGCCTGTTTTGTGTGGGAGGTGGCAGCAACCGCGCTGCCGAAGACGGGGCAGGAGGTGGGCATTTACGTTGGGATTGCCCGTCTGATTACCACGGAACACGTCCAAGACCTGGTAGGAGCGGGTTTGAAACCCGCTCCTACTAATGATCTCGCTTATAGCGGTAAAGGCGATACGTTTTATGGGAAGAGGGGAGGGTTAAGGTAGATTCTATTTATTCTATTTAGAAGTGCGGTAGCCATTTCTCTTAGGAGGCATAACAATGAACGAAGATCAGCGATTCGCGTTTGATGTACAGGGTTTTCTGCATCTACGTGGTGCGTTGACACCGACGGAGGTCGTTGAATATACGCGATGGATGGAAGAGGTAGAGAAGACAGATGTACATCGGCTAAATGCAGACGAACCGAGTAGGATGCAGCATCAGTTAAATCGGCCGGTGTCGCGGGTGATTGATGCCGACCCAAGGTTTGCTCGATTTCTGGACCACCCGGCAGTCGAGCCCTTGTTGGTGGAGCTGCTAGGAGAAGACTACAAGCATATTGATAATGAACTGTATTACACCTATCCGGGGTACAAAGGTGGGGAGTGGCATCGAGGGGTGCGTGCGCATCCCACCGGGCATGTGGTAAACGGGAGATTTTGTTGCCCGATGGTAAAGGTGTTCTACTGCATGAGCGATGTAGGGCCGAACGAGGGGGAGTTCGTGGTTATTCCCGGATCTCACCGGGCGCAATTCGACCTTGATACTCGCGAAAGGGTGGACCTGCCGTCGCAGCATATTTTTGACGATGTGCGGGTCGGGGACATCATTCTGTTTAACGAGGCGCTGTTGCACAATGGGCGTCCAAATCCCTCACAGAAAACGAGAAAGACGATTATCATGAATTTTGGGCGCGAGGACGCCGGCCCATGGCCTGGCTACACTCCAAAACCGGAGACACGCGAAAAGGTGACGCCACGGCAGCGTCGCATACTAATGAATGGGACACCAATTTGGCGCGAGCCGCAATGGATAGAGTAAGTGCCCGAAAACAAAAACTCCCTCTCCATACTGGAGAGGGAGTGTGATTTTTGAGCCGCTTTACATATCGTAGTCCATGCCGCCGGGCGGGTTGGCGCCGTTGGCCGGTTTCTTCTCCGGTTTCTCCACCACCAGCGCTTCGGTTGTGAGTACAAGGCTGGCGATAGATGCGGCATTTTGCAGTGCGAAGCGGGTTACCTTTACTGGGTCAATGACGCCGGCAGCGATCATGTCGCCGTACTCCTCGGTGGCGGCGTTGAAACCGTGCCCTTTCGGCAACGTTTTCACCTTTTCAACGACTACGCTCCCTTCGAAGCCGGCGTTCTCGGCGATTTGCCGTAGCGGCTCTTCGAGGGCACGTCGGACGATATTGATGCCATGCTGCTCGTCTTGGGTATCGGCTTTGAGGTTATCGAGGGCTGATTGCACATTGAGCAGGGTAACGCCACCTCCTGGCACGATGCCTTCCTCTACGGCAGCGCGGGTGGCGCTGAGGGCATCCTCAAAGCGGTGTTTCTTCTCTTTGAGTTCCGTTTCGGTGGCTGCGCCCACTTTGATGACGGCCACACCGCCGGCGAGCTTGGCGAGGCGCTCTTGCAGTTTCTCCTTATCGTAGGAGCTTTCCGTCTCCTCGATCTGACGCTTGATTTGATTGATGCGCCCCATGATGGCGGCCTCGGTTCCACCACCGTTAATGATGGTGGTCTCCTCTTTGCCGATGATTACCTTTTCGGCTGTGCCGAGGTAGGAGAAATCTACATTCTTGAGCTGGACGCCGAGGTCCTCGCTGATGAACTTGCCACCGGTAAGGATGGCGATATCCTCGAGCATGGCTTTCCGACGGTCACCAAAGCCGGGAGCTTTGACGGCAGCGCAGCTGAGGGTTCCACGGATGCGGTTAAGTACGAGAGTTGCGAGGGCATCTCCATCTACATCCTCTGCGATGATAACGATTGGCCGCCGCTGCTGCGCGATCTTCTCCAGCAAGGGGATGAGATCGGTTGCGGAGCTAATCTTTTTCTCATAGATGAGGATGTAGGGATTTTCGAGGACGGCCTCCATACGCTCGGTGTCGGTGACGAAGTAAGGGGAGATGTAGCCC
>NZ_DATGKU010000063.1:0-9796 GCF_035294505.1 Chthonomonas sp.
CGCCCGCACGGTGCCGTAGGGCGCATGCTCTAACTCCGTCATAATGCGGTAGATGTTCTCTGCATCCTGCGTTTTCCCAACGGCCAAGAGGGCATCGCCTAAATGGTGCAGCACCTGCAGGTTGTTGGGGTCGAGCGCATACGCCTGATGATAGGCCTCCACCGCCTGCGCCTCCTGCCCCTGTTTTTCATAGAACTGGCCAAGACGGTAGTAGGCTTTGGGAATAGGAGCCGCCTTAATGGCTCGCTCGATGGCCGCCCGCTCCTGAGGGAAAAGTCCCTCC
Organism: Chthonomonas sp.; assembly: GCF_035294505.1. Classification (NCBI taxonomy): domain Bacteria; kingdom Bacillati; phylum Armatimonadota; class Chthonomonadia; order Chthonomonadales; family Chthonomonadaceae; genus Chthonomonas; species Chthonomonas sp. Next base: position 284 of record NZ_DATGKU010000063.1, read on the forward strand.
AAATCATATAACTCGCCTAACTCCAAGTCCAGCTCGGGGTCTAGAGGGTCGGCCTGCACTGCGGCCTTTAGCCGCTCTACGGCAACCTCCGGTTGTTGGTGAAAGAGCGCCTCCGCCGCCTGCGCCCGCAGACCTGCGGCCAAACCGAGCTGCCCGGCACGTAGAACAAGCCCAAGCGACACAAGCCCGGCCATTACCAACATGGGACGCTTTACCGTGGTAGGCAGTTGGGTGGCCAGAGGCGCGATGTTTCTGGCCAGCCCCACCGCAAGCCCAAAACAAAGCCCCACCGCCAACGCGGTAGCAACCACATACCAATCCGAGTCGACAAGGGTCTTGATGCCCGACGCTAAAAGCGCTGCCAACAGGCCGCACAAGAGGACGGCCGGTTCCTTAAACAGCTTATGAAACGGCTCCAGAATGTCGCCGGCAGGGGCCGCCAGCGCTGCCCGGCGAAGGCGCAAGGCGTTAGCGGCGAAGGCGCTTGCAGCGGCCATAAGCATTAACAAGAAACAAAGCCCCACAAATCCGGTCTCCGAAGCCCACTGCAGGAGACTGTTATGCGCATGTGCCGTGAAGGCCACCAAGGCATAACGTGGATAGGCGTAGGTGAAATTGCCTATGCCCACGCCAAAGATCGGGTTGGCTTCGGCCATACGCAGGGTACCATGCCAGGTGTAACGCCGAAAGAGCAGAGAATGGCTTTCCGAAACCACCCCTCCTTCCTTAGACGTGGCCAGCACCTGCTCCTTGGTTACCTTAGTCGGTGCGTTTGCCACCGGCGCCGCGCGAAAACGTAGCGGCGTGGAGGCGACCACGAAGCTCAGCAACAGCAAACCCAGGCCGAAAGCTGCCGATCGCCATTCGTCTCGAAACGCGCCCGACCACATGCCTAAAAGCAGCCAGGCGAGTATCCCCACACATAGGGCCCCCAAGCCGGCACGCGAGGCGCTGAGCGTAATGCATCCACCCTGTAGGCAGAGCGCAAACCCGGCGGAGAGCGTAAGCAACCGCTCCCGCGATGCTACCCAGATAGCGAGGGTAACGGGCAACGTAAGTAGAAGATAGCCCGCCAGAAAATCGGGGTTGAGAAACGTACCAAACACGCGATGGGAAAAAGCGCCCTGCTTCCATGCCGCTAGATACTCGTTAACCCCCAGCGCTGAAACGAATAGGCCGCCCAACATCAGGGCGATGAGCATGGTGGCAAAGGCGTCTCGGTTTCGGCTTAAACGCGAAGCTAACGTGCCGGTAGCCAGCACCGATACGAGAAGCGCCAGCGTGTCTACCCCCAAGTATAGCGCGCGCGCCCGCCCTAAAGAGAGCGCTGCCCAACCCAACACGCAAAGGCCTAATACGGTTAACGCCGGGGCCCCGCCTACGGCCAACGGACTTATCCACTCGCGCACTACGGCGATGCAAGCCGACAGGCCTACCAACAACATCACCAGGGGTACCCCAATGGCCTGCAACCAGTCTAGCAAACCGGTAGGCGGAAAGAGACCCATGGCGGGCAATACCACGAAACTTGCGGCCAATAAAGGCGCGAGAACGGCCATAAGGCTCACTAAAACCACGGCAACCCAATCGAGCCGGTCGAATCGCTTCCTCTCGGTGGCACGTGCCGCTTTGATATCGGCTTCCATTAGCGTGAACTTCCCTTCTGCCGACGCCTCTTTTCCTGCCCGCGCAGTTTGCGTATCCAGTAGTCTCTACGAAATTTCAACATGGTGCCGATGGCCCTTAGCGTAATGCCAATGGGAATGAGAGGCCGAAGCCAAATGGGGGTAGAAGCTTGATAGTGTTTTTTATAGAAGAGGTACTGGCTTCGATGAAACTCATAGGTCATGCGAGTAGGCACCTTGTCGCTGCTTTTTCCTATATAATGATAGATCACGGCCTCCGGAAAGTAGACCACACGCCAATGCGCCTGAGCTCCTTTGCCCAAAACACTACGTAATGGGTCTGGCAAAGGCGCGTGCGTCGCCCGCCAACAGAGGTCTACATCCTCGCAATACATGTAAAAGTCCTCGTCGAACCCACCTATCTGTTCTATCAACTCGCGCCGAATGAAGAGCGCAGCCCCCGAAACCCAGTCCACATCGCGCACGCTGGCATGGTCCCAGTCCTTCATGAGATAGTCGGTAGCATAACGGTTGTTTGGAAACAGGCGCCCTAAGAGAGTGTTGCGGAAGAGGCCGGCCCCCAAATTCGGGTAGCGGCGGCAGGAGTATTGCAATGTGCCATCGGCATTGAGAAGCTTAGGCCCCACAATGCCGACGTCGGGGTGCTCGTCGGCAAAATGTACAAGGGCACTTAGGCTGCCTTGGGTCACTAAAGTATCCGAGTTGAGAAAGAGCACATATCTTCCGCGTGCATGAGGCAAGGCGGCGTTGTTGCCGGCACCAAAGCCTAGGTTGCTCGGATTTACCAGCAGCCTAACCTGAGGAAAGTGACGGGTCACCATCTCCCGGCTTTCGTCCTCACTGGCGTTATCTACCACGATCACCTCAAAGGATATGGTCTCAGGCGCCTCAAACAGCGATTGCAAACAGGCCTGCAACAGTTCACAGGTGTTCCAGTTGAGAATGATTACAGAAAGATCGCATGCAACCTTGCCCGAAGTCACACCGCTAAGTCCTTCCTATTGGGCTTTTCGACTGGCAACGCTGCCGACGCAGGCGTGCCTGCCACCAGGCGTATGGCCACGACAGCAGGGTAATAAGGAGGCGCATTGGGGCATAGACCCAGCCCCCATAGTGCCGTGTGTAGAACCGCAACAGCCCTCGTCGCGATTCCCATGCCATAGCAGGCGCAACCTGGCTCGTGCTGGCACCCCCGTAGTGCGCGATCTCGACCTCCGGCGTGAAGTAGATTTTCCATCCCTTGCGTTTGCAGCGTAAGCACCAATCTACCTCGTTAAAGAAGATAGGAAATTCCTCATCCAAAAGCCCCACCTGCTCTACCGCCTGGCGCCGTAGCATTAAAAAGGTACCCATGGGCTGATCGACCTGCGCCACCCTATCATAGGTGAACCAGGTCATCCGATAGGCGCCAAAAAAACGACTTTTCGGAAACAGCCGGCTTAACCCTACCAACTCCCACAGAACCGCCAACGGCGTAGGAAACCCGCGTACCGAGCGCTGCAGCGTGCCATCGGGATGGACTTGCCTCACCCCTAAGGCGCCGGCATCGGGGTGTTGCTCCATAAACCGAACCGCTTTCTCCAACCCGCCTTCGGGCAGCACCACATCGGGGTTTAACAAAAGAATGTACGCTCCGCGCGCCCGTTCTATTCCCTGATTGTTGCCTTTGGCATAGCCCATGTTCACCGCATTCGACAGAAGAATAACCTGAGGAAACGCCCGCTGAACGGCCTCAACGGTGCCGTCCGCACTGGCATTATCCACCACGATCACTTCAAAGGGAAAAGGCGGCGGCGCCGTGTAGATCGAATCGAGCGCCTGTAAAAGGAGATCGCGCGTGTTCCAACTAACGATAACGATCGAGAGCGTTATTTCACACAAACCCAACTCCTGTCTTGGCTATTGCCTGCAACTCTCAAGCTGCCTTTGTTGTACCCGAAAACGGCCTAGGTGTCCCAGAAAATCTTGCGATTTTCTGGGAGTAGGACGCCCTACCCCCTCAAGGCCCGCGCTCTCGCCCTCAGAACTTGTGGGAATGGAAATTCAAGATTTCTCGCCTGCGACTCGAAATGACAGTCGTATCACCGGCTCGGCAAGGCCAACGCTCTTCCTCAACGGTTGCCCCTACACAGCCCTCACCCTGACCCTCTCCCCAATGGGGAGAGGGGATGACTGCCTTAGCAGCCTGTCTCATTTCCTTAATCGCCTATCTCTCTGGCCGCTGCATTGTCAACTTACTTAGGCAGCCTGATCAAATTTAGGCTGCCTGATCAAACCCTTGCTCAGTTCCCGAAGTCTCTTCGGCATCCTGTTGCGGCGAGTCCGCCGTTAACGGTTCGCCCCTAAGCCGTCTCAACCGACGGGCTGTAGAGCGTACAAAGAGATCGGCATCGCTCAAGGCGTCTTCTATCGCCACAAACGCCGTCGGGTCGGTCGTCTTTTCGAGAGACCATAGCAGGGCATAGCGTGCTTCCGCAGGCAGTTTTGTACACCAAAAGGCGATCTCTTGCGCGTAGCGGGCATCTTCGGCCACATAACGCGAAAGCGTCATAAGCAGTTGCAACAGATTCTCCTCGCTCTGCATCGCGGCAAAAACGGCATCGTGAACCTGCTGGTTTCGATAGGCCATTGCCAACGCCTTTAACTCCTCCGGCGTTCCCGAAGGGAACGTGCTCTCCTCATTCAGCGCATTCCGTAAAACCTGCGTCACGTAGTCGGGGTCGTAATAGAGGTAGCCAAGACGACACGAGACGATCTGCGCTGCAGCCAAAAGGGCGTCTGGAGCACAGAGGGAAGGGTTCCATTGAACAAGGCGCTGAAGCTGCAGCGCGTGCGCAGCCGCGTCGTCTCCGGCCTCTGCAAGCCGACGCATCTCCTCCAGGGTTGCCGTTGTCCCTTTGCCAAGCAGCCAACGAACCACGCCGGCGCGCGTAGCTTCTGCCCCGTGCAACGACGCATCCAAAGCGTTCAAGGCGTCCTCCACCGCATCCGGTGGCATATCGCATAAAGCGCGTAGCAAACTGTAGGAGGGCGATGAGAGAAAGCGCCTAAGCAGCAAACGTGCTCGGTCTGCCTCCCTTCCCTTCTGGCCGAGAGCCACCAACAGTTCGCCCTGCACCTCTTCAGGAAGCCACCGAAACCGCTCTAGAAACCCCTCCTCTTCCATCAACGCATGACCGAACAGCACACAGGCAATGAGGCCGTCGCGCAACTGCCGACGCGCTACTAGCTCGGCGCCAGCCCCTTCTGGCAAGGGCACTTCTAACGCCTGCATAAGCGCCTGAACGGTGGAGTTATCCAACCAAACGAGGCGCAGGAGAGCGAGCGCTGCCCAAGAAGACGGCTCTTTCAGCAGACGCTCCAGCCAAAAATGTTCGTATCGCTCGCCCCCCACCGCACCCAGCCGCTCGGCCGCTTCCGCACGTATATCGCTAGCTACACCTTCTCCCTCCAGTAACTGACGGGCGCACTTCTCCACCGCACGTGGAGCGAGGGCCTCCAACGCCTCCGCCATGGCCAATCGCACCCGAACGCTTTCATGGCCTTCCAAAATCTTGCGAAAACGCCCACGTTCTAAACTAGGGTCTGCTTGGAGAAGGCTGCGCAGATGCCACCGAATGGGCGGCTCCAACACGCGAATCGGCCGCTCCAAAAGCAACTCGAGCCACTCCCAAACCGTTCGACGAGCCAGCTGCAACCCCTCCCATTGAAACTGTGGGGCCTCCCCCTCTGAAACGGACACAGCAGGCAACAGAGGTGCTGCCGGTTCCCGCCGAGTCGCTTTACGTCTTCTTGATAGACCGACGAGCCACATAGGTACTCCTCCTCTCCATTGTCGGCGCCTACGCCAACAGACCACCATCGCGGCAGCCAACAGCAGCGCTCCCAACACGCGCAAGAGGCGATAAGCCATAACCTGTTTGAAAGCGCCCCTATCGGTTGAAGCCGCCCGCGAAACCGCCTCGCCCGTAACAGGAACACGCCTTATGGGGGATACCGGCTTTCCTGGATTACCGGTCGTCGGCTCTTCCCTACCGCCCGTTTCTGGGTTTTCCACGCCCCCCCGCCTCTCTGGATGGGCGCCAGACCTCCTGCCTTTTGGCGATGCCGTGGGGAAAGCCCGTCCGTCCCTCCCGGCTTCGCTGTGTGGTACAGCCCTCCCGTTTTGGTGCACAGCCTGCCCAGAAGCCGGCATGTCTCCACCGCCATAACCTTCCGGCCTTTCGTTGTTCGCCGATGGCCTCCATGGACGGACGCCACTAAGCCGTTCAAACCCGTAACGAAACAGGGCAAGCGCCTCTGTTTGCCAACTGTTGCTGTGCAGAAGCACCACGATGATCCGATGCCCCTGTTGTGCGGCTGCCCCCACATAGCAAAAGCCGGCCTCCTTGGTATAGCCGGTCTTCACCCCGTAGGCCCCGGGCAGCGTCCACAGCAGTCGGTTTGTATTCACCAACACCCGTGGCCTGCTCTCTCCCGGCAAGCGAAGGACATAGGTTTTGGTGCGCACGGCCTGCGCAAATGCCGGAACAGACAAGGCCGCACGCGCCAAAAGTGCCAAATCGCGCGCCGTGCTCACCTGCCCAGGTGCCGGCAAGCCCGTTGGGTTCATAAAGTGAGAGTGGTACGCGCCCACCTTTTGTGCCAGCGCATTCATCAGGCCGACAAAGGGGGCTACAGGGGCGTTTTTCGCCTCAAAGACACCCTGCTTTCCCTCAAGGATGCCGTTCTCGCCTTCGGCAGCGGCCTCTGCCGCATCGTTGGCGCTAACCAGCAGCATCGCGTAAAGGAGATCGCGCGCCGGAACCTTCTCGCCGGCTCTTAAGCCTAACCGATCGCCGGGGAGGCTGGCTGCGTTAGAGGAGATGGGGATGAGCCGATCGGGAGGAACTGCCTGGGCGAACAACATGCCGGACACAATTTTGGTGGTGCTGGCCGGCGGAAGCGGTTCATCGGGGTGAACGGCCAACAGCAACCGCCCCGAGTCGGCGTCTATAACGACGGCTGCTTTGGCGCTCAGTTTCAGGGGAGGGTTGGCAGGCGCAGCGCCGGCTTGGCCGAGTAGGCAAACAGCTCGGCTAACAATGACAACCCGAACACACCATTGGGCTATTCGTTGAATCCCGTGCAAAAGCCGCCCCCCAAAGAATGAAAATGGGTGCCCCTCGCATTCCGGCCCGAAACCGGAACCACCCCTTTCCATTTTCGGTTCTAGACGGCTTTGTTTCTACAGCCCAACCACTTTTCGATTCCAACGGACTCTCCGGTGACGGAGCAGGGTCAACTCATCCAGCCCCGTTCTTTGAAGGAGACGTACTGTTGCGCGCCAATAACGATGTGGTCGAGTAGCTCGATTCCAACAATTTTGCCGGCCTGTACCAGCCGTTCGGTCACTTTTCTATCCTCGATGCTGGGTGTGGGGTCGCCGCTTGGGTGGTTGTGAACCACAATAATGGCGGCGGCACTATGAATAATGGCTTCCCTAAACACTTCACGTGGATGCGCCAAACTGCTATCGAGAGTGCCTATGGACACAGAAGCAATCTTAATAACTTGGTTCTTTGTATCGAGGAGAAGGCTCTTGAAGTGCTCTTTGGTCTCGTAACGCAGTTCCGGCATTAAGAGGTTGGCGACATCGCGCGGGGAGGTTATTTTTGGTCGCGGGGTCTCTTCCAACACCATAATTCGCCGGCCTAGCTCCACGGCGGCGGCGATCTCGATGGCCTTTACCTCTCCGACGCCCTTAACGCGCTTCAAATCCTCCAGGTGCGCCCTCGCGATGCCTCCAAGCCCGCGAAACTCTTTCAGGAGATGTTCGGCCAAGCCGAGGGCGGAAAGCTCGCGTGTGCCGATGCGCAGTTGAATGGCCAAAAGCTCTTTGTCGGAGAGAGCCTGCGGCCCATAGAGTTTTAGGCGCTCACGCGGTCGCTCGGTATCGGGAAGCTCGCGGATGGCAACGGTATAGCGCTCTACCATTGCCTGTTCCCTAGCGCATCGCCTTTCGGATGCTCATGAGGTTGCGCTCTCCGACACCGAGGCGGTGCTATCGGTGAGAACAGGCGGTTGGGAAAGGGCTTCATAAAGCCGCTCACTGCGGATCAGCCCATACACCACGCTATCTACCAAAGCCAACCAACTCGCTTCGATCACGTTTTCCGACACACCCACGGTAGACCATGTCTGTTCGCCATCGGTGGAGTCGATAATCACGCGCACTTTGGCCGCCGTACCGGCGCGTCCGTTGATCACGCGCACTTTGAAATCGGTCAGTTTTATTCGCTCCAACGCCGGATAAAACTCCAAAAGCGCCTGTCGCAAGGCCCCATCGAGAGCATGCACCGGCCCGTCGCCCTCCGCCACCGTCAGGCGTTCTTGACCGTTGACCTCTACCTTCACGGTCGCCTCGGTAATCGGCTGCTTGTCGGTGCCACGCTTTTCGGTAATGCACCGAAAACCCTTCAGCGTAAACGGCGGCTTATACAGGCCGAGGGTTCGCAGTAACAATAGTTCAAAAGAGGCTTCGGCGCCCTCGTAGCTATAGCCGGCATGCTCGTGTTCGGCCACCACATGCATGAGGTGGCGGGCTTCGGGCGACTTTTTATCGAGGCGAATGCCGAACTCGGCGGCCTTGCCGGCGATGCTGCTGCTGCCGGCGAGTTCGGAAACGAGCAGGCGGCGCGTGTTGCCCACCGCCTCTGGATGAATATGTTCATAGCTTGCCCCTTTCAGCACCGCGTCGGCGTGCAGCCCTCCCTTATGAGCGAAGGCGCTTCGCCCCACATAGGGTCGGCGCGTATCCGGGGCGATATTGGCTATCTCATCTACATACTGCGAAAGCGCCGTAAGGTGCCGCGGCGAATCGGGCAAGAGGCAGTCGTAGCCCATTTTGAAGCGAAGGGCGGCGATCACCGGCACCAGGTCGCAGTTGCCACAGCGCTCTCCATACCCGTTGATGGTGCCCTGCACCTGCATCGCTCCCTCTTCCACGGCGGCCAGAGCGCCTGCCACCGCGCAGGCCGAATCGTTGTGCGTATGGATGCCGAGTTGTGCCTCCGGCAGGGCCTGACGCACCTCGCGCACAATGGCCGCGATGCTCTGCGGCAGAGAGCCACCGTTCGTATCGCACAGCACAATGCGGTCGGCCCCCGCCTCGAATGCTGCCTGCAGACATCGCAAGGCATAGGCAGAGTTCGCGCGGTACCCATCGAAGAAGTGCTCGGCATCGTAGAGCACCATCGGCACATGCCTCTTGAGATAGGCCACACTCTCCGCGATCATCGCCAGGTTCTCTTCAAGGCTTACCCGCAGGGCATGGATGACGTGGGCATCCCACGACTTTCCCACAATGGTGATGGCCGAGGCACCCGACTCGATCAACGAGCGAATCTGGGGGTCCTCCTCCGGTCGCACCCCGGCACGACGTGTAGAGCCAAAGGCGGTTAGCTGCGCATGGCGCAACCGCACCTCCCGCATCTGCTCGAAAAAGGCCACATCTTTCGGGTTAGAGCCGGGCCATCCCCCCTCGATGAAATCCATCCCAAACTCATCAAGGCGGCGCGCAATACGAACCTTGTCCTCAACGCTAAAGCTGATACCCTCCCCTTGCGAGCCATCTCGCAGGGTGGTATCGTAGATTTCGATACGTCGTTTCTGCTGCTCCAAATGCACCATGGGTCTCAATCCTGTTTCGTTTCAATCCCTATCAGCCCCGAAGCGCCGACAATCCCCCTCTTACTCGGCTTCGATGAGCTTGTGAAAGTATACCTCACAATGCGGCTTCCCCTCGCTCGCCTGTACGGATGCGAATGGCCTCCTCCACATGGGTCACAAAGATTTTGCCATCGCCTATCTCGCCGGTTTGGGCGGC
>NZ_DATGKU010000064.1:0-24400 GCF_035294505.1 Chthonomonas sp.
AGAGATATGCAACTGTCCTATCTCCTGAATATAGAATCGTATCTATTTAACGTATAATTACAGGCACAAGGTTTTCCATGGGACTGCCTTGTTAGCTTTAGTATAGCCTTTAGAGAGGCGGAATGTCAAAACGGATCGGAGGACTTAGGTGCGTCGTAATAGAGAGAGGACGAGAATGCAGAAGATACCAAGTCGGCGACATTATAGTTGGTGGTTATTCACAGCCATTTTCTTTCTGATGGTATGTGGCGCAGGGTATGGGGAGGAGATGCGCCATGTTTCCACGAATGGCATGATCTCCCATGGGGTAGACCCATGGCTCTTGCCTTCTAAACCCCATGCGCTGTGGGATGGCAACCATCTCATTGCCATTGTGCGCGGGAATCCACAGAGAAAAGAGATCGCGTTAACTTTTGATGATGGCCCCCATCCGCTGTTCACTCTGCGTCTCTTAGCGTTGCTCAAGGCGCTCCATGTGCGTGCAACCTTTTTTGTGGTGGGCTGGAAGGTTGACCAGGCGCCATGGGTGCTGCAGAGAATGCTTGAGGATGGGAACGAGATCGGCGATCATACCTATCACCACTTCGATCTGAAGTTGGGTCCGCCGGAGCTAACCGCGGCGGAGATCGAGATGTGTAACGATGCGATCTATCGGGCCTGTGGCTACACACCGCTCTTCTTTAGACCTTCTGGGGGGCAGTTCGATCCGGCTGTGATTCGTGAAGCGGCAGCACATCACATGATCACCGTGCTGTGGACAGACGACCCGGCCGATTACGAAAGTCCCCCTGCCAACGTCATCGAAGACAGGCTGCTCCACCATGTAAGCCCCGGGGCTATCATTTTACTGCATGATGGTATCGAACAGACTTACGATATGTTGCCTGACTTTGTGGAGCGTATGCGACGTGAAGGTTATACGTTTGTTACGCTTCGTGAGATGATTGAACATTTGGATAACGTTCCCCATGCTGAGAGAGTCCAACTTGCCTCCTTCCGAAGATTCAACGCCAGAACCAAATAGACAGGTGCCGGAACCTTTTAATTGGGATGAGCCAAAGCCGCAGCCCGTCTTCTATGATGCGGGGCAGCGGCGTTGGCGGGTGGTGCGCCGCATTCTCTTTCTGATAATTGGCGCCTTTAGCGCAAGCTTTGTTGTGCTCATTGTAAGTCTCTTCGCCAGACCTCTGGTGCCTTATACAGCGTTGCCCACGTTAGCGCCCGTGCGCGATGTTGGGAATTTAGACCCTATTGCCACAGAGCATGCCGCCTTTAAACGGCATGAACTCGACGTAAAATTGCAACGGGACAAGCAGGCACTGCAGGCGATACAGAAGGAACGACGTGCTCTGCGCTTAAGGCGTCGTGAACGGGCGCAGGCCTATTTACGTCTATTAGCGGCGCAAGCACCTAGGATATTGGCCCAACGTGGGCCTGTGGTCGCCGGTTTTTATGTGGACTGGGAGCATACTTCGATTGTATCCGCCGAGCAGCACATAGACAATTTAACGCACCTTATTCCGGAATGGCTGCATTTGAAGCCCTCCGGCACCGATTATGCCGATCCGACGCAGGTTCCTTTTGTAGATGCGCGTCCAAAGTCGGATGGTGCCTTAATTCAGCTGGCGCGCGCGCACCATGTGGCGATTCTTCCTCTTATCAACAACTACACGAGCCGACCAGGCCAGGAGATAGGGGATGGGCAGTGGGACACGAATGCGGTGGATGCTTTGGTAACCGATCCCGATGCACGAGCGAACTTTATATCGCAACTACGCCTGTGGCTGCTCGATCACCACATGCAAGGGGTGAATATTGACTTTGAACAGATAGACGTTGACGATCGAGCGGCCCTTGTAGAGTTCATGCGAGAGCTTTATCAGGCACTACATCCCTATGGTCTGTTGGTTACGCAGGAGGTGGAGCTAGAGAATCAGGCCTATGACATTCCGGCCCTTGCGCGATGGTGCGATTGGATTGTGCCGATGTTCTACGATGAACATGCGGGTGGCACCCCGCCGGGGCCGATTGCCGGGATAGATTGGACGCGGCATGATCTAAAGCTGTTGCTACAGAAAGTTCCACCGCAAAAGGTTGTGATGGGCATAGGAAACTATGCTTACAATTGGGTAGACGAGCCGGGGCAGACCGACGCCGTGTCGTTAAGTTATCAGGAGGCCGTTGAAACCGCACGTGAGAGCCAGCCCGATGCTGTGGTGCATCTCGATCCTAAGAGCTTAAACCCGGTATTTTCCTACTGGGAAGATGCTGTGGATGCGGAGGGCAATCGCTTTGCGCAGAAGCATGTGGTCTGGATGCTCGACGCGGTGAGCGCCTATAACCAGCTGGTTATCGGGCGAAAATACCATGTGCGTGGTGGTGCGTTGTGGGTTTTAGGTGACGAAGACCCAACCATTTGGAGTTTCTATCACAAGGCTTTATGGTATGGCGATTGGGAACGAATTCTGGCAGCGGGTGCTCTAGACCGAATCGTCTTTGCAGGGGCAGGGTTAGTAGATTTTGATGGGGAGGGTGCCTTGCTGCAGCCAAAAGCCGAGCCACATGTAGGCGAGAGAACCGTCACGCTGGATACACGCACAGGGCTAGCGGTAGCAGAGGCCTATCGGAAGGATGCGCAGGGGCATTTTCTTTTTCCTACCTCGTATCTCATCCGCCGCTACGGCGGGGCCGACAATTTGCGGCATAAAGAGGTGCTCCTTACCTTCGACGACGGTCCCGATCCCGAATGGACACCAAAAATTTTGGATATTCTAAAGCGCTATCATGTGCCTGCGGTCTTTTTTGTCTGTGGCCGGAATGCGGAGGCATTTCCTTATCTTATAAAGCGAGAGTGGGACGAAGGCCATTTAATAGGCAACCATACATGGGATCATCCTGAACTTGACGAGCTGCCTGTAGCGCAACAAATTGTGGAGTTAAACGCGACACAGCGCGTCATACAGGCAATTACGGGGCAATCGACCGCGCTGTTTCGGCCGCCTTACGGAGGGGATGTGGAACCCACTACAGGCAGTGAAATTCGCCCTTTGGTGCTGGCGGGAAAGCTCAACTATATTACGGTTGGGGAGATGGATGACCCTCAAGACTGGCGTTTGTATGAGTTAAAGCCGGGGACGGGAACACCCGATCCCTCACGGCCGCGCTCGGTTGCATCCATTGTCAACGATGTTTTGAGCCAGATCGGTTCGGGTAGTGTGGTACTGCTTCACGATGCCGGGGGAGATAGAAGTCGTACGGTGGCGGCACTGCCGCAGATCATCACCCGACTGCGAGCACGTGGTTACCGATTTGTTAGTCTGCCCGAACTCGTTTCTATTCCCCGCTCACGACTTATGCCGCCGGTAACCGGGAAGGATGTGGTGCTGGCCGGCTCTGATCACTATTTCTTTTTGTTCTCCTATATCTTTCAGCGTGTCCTTACCACCCTCTTTCTGCTCTCCATCGTCCTTGGGGTAAGCCGCGTATTGATGCTCATGCTCTTGGCCATTCCGCAGTATTTCAAGGAGAAAAAGCGTGTTTTTTCTGCCGGCTATCAGCCCTCGGTCTCTGTGGTGATCGCTGCCTACAACGAGGAGAAGGTGATATGCAAGACGGTGGAGGCTTTATTAGCTAGCGACTATCCTAGTTTAGAGGTCCTTGTTGTGGATGATGGCAGCCAAGACAGGACGGCAGACATCGTGAGAGAGCGTTTTGCCGACGTGCCAAACGTAAGGCTGATCCAGAAGCCAAATGGTGGCAAAGCATCTGCACTAAATCGAGGAATTCGAGAAGCGCGTGGGGAGATCATCGTCTCCCTTGATGCAGACACGTTGTTTGCACCCGACACCATTCGGAGATTGGTTCGCCATTTTGCCGACCCAGCGATCGGGGCGGTTTCTGGCAACGTGCGGGTTGGCAATGTGCGCAATCTCATCACGAAGTGGCAATCCTTAGAGTACATCACGAGCCAGAATTTCGATAGACGCGCTTATGATCTTCTCAACTGCATTACCGTGGTGCCTGGGGCTGCCGGAGCCATAAGGCGCTCTGCCTTAGTGGAGGTTGGCGGTTACACATCGGACACTTTGGCAGAAGATACGGACCTTACTTGGAAGTTGCGGCGTGCCGGCTGGCGTATTCGGAACGACAGCTCTGCATGGGCTTATACCGAAGCACCAGAGCATTTGAAGGCTTTGGCACGGCAGCGCTTCCGTTGGGCTTTCGGCACACTGCAATGTTTGTGGAAACATCGGGGGGCACTGTTTGATGAGGGAGCTTTCGGATGGGTGGCATTGCCGAGCTTGTGGGTTTATCAAATTCTCTTTCCAGCGGTGTCCCCATTTATGGATATCGGAATTCTTTATGCGTTGCTGGAGCACAACCTCGTTGCCTTTGGAACCCTGTTTGCGCTTATGACGGGCATCGAAATGCTAGCGGCCTGGGTAGCACTGTGCATGGATCAGGGCAATCGGCGCTTGCTTTGGTACCTGCCCCTTCAGCGGTTTGTTTACCGCCAGTTGATGTACTATGTGGTTTTGAAGTCGCTTTGGGTGGCCGCGCGCGGTTCTGCGGTAGGCTGGAATAAGCTAGAGCGAAGCGGTTCCGCTCAGTTGGGTCTTAAAAAACCTCTTGCTGTGCCCAAGGCCGCAGATGCTGTTTCGCAGGAGCTTGCCGAGCCGCCAAAGATCGGCAAGGGTTAAGGGAGACTCGTCTAGATACTTGCCACGGAGCCACCGTCCACCCGGTAATTGGAGCCGGTAATGAAGGAGGCTGCCTCGGAGGCCAGAAAGAGGACGATGGCTGCCGTCTCGTCCACGGTGCCCGCTCGTCCAAGCACAATGTTGGGGCGATTCTCCTTTAAAAACCGCTTCTCCGCCTCTTCTTCGGTAATCCCTTGTTGCTGTGCCAGCTTGTGCAACATGTCTACAACGAGCGGGGTACGGATAAAAGCCGGGGATACGGTGTTAACAAGGATGCCATAGCTGCCGTAGGCTTTAGAGAGACTTTTCGTGAGGTTGATAAGAGCCGCTTTCGAGGCGTTGTAGTGGGGCATAAGCGGATCGGGCTGAATGCCGGACTCGGAAGCGATATTGATAATGCGCCCCCAGTGTTGGCGTTGCATGTAAGGCAGCACAGCGCGTGTAACGCGCACAGCCGACATCACGTTAAGTTCCCAAACGGCCTGCCAATCGTCATCCGAGAGAGACTCGAAGGGTGAGAAACTGCCGATGCCTCCCACGTTATTGACGAGGATGTGTACCGTTTGGAAGTGAGCTACGGTTTCGTCCACAAGACGTTTGGCATCTTCGGCCTTTGTGAGATCCGCAGGTATCGCAAGCACTTGAGACTTAGTGCTGCGAAGCTCTTCTGCTGTCTGCTCAAGCTCTTGGGCGTTTCGCGCGTTGAGCACGACCCGACATCCTTCCTTCGCGAAAGCGAGAGCGATCGCTTTTCCAATACCTTTGCTGCTCCCAGTAACAATAGCTACTTTATTTAGCAAACCGAGGTCCATTCTCGATTTCCTCCAACGAGATGTCGCGTTTTAGAAAAGCGATGGGAGTAGGCAGGTCGCCTAGCAGATAACAGGCCGAAGCGCGGCCCCACCATGTCCGATAGGATGTTCTCCTACCCAGCGTTCATCTACCGGTTCTGAGGCGAGTTGATAACGCGAATCGGTAGATAGACGAATGCGATTTGAGCGGTTATCGAGGCTTGCATGCACGGTGTAGACGCTGAAGGCGAGGAGATCGCCCATGCGGAAGAGCGGTGAGGTAAGCCAACGTCCCCCTAAGTGGTCTCGAAGGCGTGATGGGTTTTTGGAGAGCGCTCCGAAGGCACCGGTACCCGGCCTCTTGTCTGCACGGTTTTCACACCAGGTATCCACATCTTTTTGGCAGTAGACCGCTCGAAGGCGAGGGTGTTTATGGGAGTTTTCCAGGATCATGAGGCCGCCTTCCATAAGGTCAATATCGTCCATCGGAGTCCAGGAGGTGAAGAGGTTGTGGGTACCTCGTCCCATGTAGACGACATCGCAATGCGGCGGTGTAGAGTTGCCGGGGCTTACGGCTCGTACCCAAGTATAGTCGTAGTGACGAACCTCATCGCCTAGCAGATGCTCATAGAACTGCATCATGCGGCCGGAATAGAGAACCTTCCAGAGGGACGGGTTATCGTGAGCTAGTTCTGGCATGAAGCCCACATTGATCCCCTCTTTCGCGATAGCTTCCATTGGGTCGGTATCGGGCTGGAGGAGTCCTTTTTCGGCGAGGCGCTTCGTCAGTTCGCGGCGAGCTTCTATTACCTGCTCGCGGTCAAGGTAGCCGGGAAGATAGAGGTAGCCCTCTTCTGCCATGCGTTGACGCAGCGCTTCAGTGTCGTTGGCGATATCGGAAGAATCGCGAAGCCAGCCAAATTTGTCGTGCGAGGTATCTATCGGTTTGTGTAAGCAGGTGAGAGTAGGGGGAGAGGTGGTAATCATATCCTTCCTCCGAGCTATTGGTTGTCATTATCCTCCGCTGTGTCATCGGAAGAATCATCCTCTGAGTCTTGTTGAGAGGTTGCTGGTTGCTGAGGAGAAGCCTGGTCAGTTGCATCGGCATCGGGATTGTCTGTCTTAGGTTTTAGGCCGAAGTAGCCCAGCGCTTGGTCGGCTAGCTCCTTGGCCTTGTCGCCGAAGTGCGCTTCGGCTTCGGTTTCAACCTCATCGGCTACGAACTTTTTAATTTCATCGTCCATGGCAATTTTCCTTTCGATATTTTATACCCTGTTTATGTCTTATAAGTTACCCGATGCTAGCTCTGCCCGAACCAGTTCATAGGTATTCGGGGGAGCGACGATGAAGGGTTCTCGTGTTTTTCCTTGGGTAAGAAGGGGCTTAAGCTCGAGCGGTTGGCCGGAAAAATAGCGGGCTACGCACCCCGCCTCTTGGGCCACGAGGAGGGCTGCCGCCATATCGTAGGCGCCTTCGCTCCATCCAACAAGGCATGCGAGGCTTCCGCGCCCCACATAGGCGATATCGGCGGCGATGGAGCCAAGACAGCGTATCCGACTACGAAGCGCTTTTGTGTGAAGGTTTTTAGCGGCTGCACTCGTGAACCCGATGGTGTCCTCCAACTGCAGTGTCGTGCGATCGGGAGCGTGGAGGCGCATGCCGTTGCAATAGCTGCCTTGTCCCTTTTGCGCATGGAAAAGTTCATCGAGGCGCGGGATATAAAACACCCCGGCGGCAGGCTCCCCGTCGAGCAACAAGGCAATGGAAACCCCCCAAATAGGGATGTTGTAGACCATGTTGGTGGTGCCGTCAATGGGGTCTACGGCCCAAAGAGGCCCATCGTGGGAGCCATGCCAGCCCGTCTCTTCACCGAGAAAGGCAAAATGAGGGTATCGGCTTTGAAGCTGCTCATAAAGAAACCGTTCAACCTCGCGGTCTACTCGCGTGACCAAGGTTTGATCGGGCTTAAGTTCGGCATGGAGGTTTTCTGCCATATCCAGAGCGCGTTTGCCGGCTTCACGGGCAAGGGCGCATAAAAAATCGTTATCTATCTCTACCACGGGGGCAAGATTCCTCTCGTTTTAAGGATGCGGAATCATCATACCTGTTTTGTGCACGGGCAGGCCTCAATTGCGAAGGTGCTAGGTATGTTCTGGATTCGGAGGGCTTGAATTGTTATCTACATGCCGGAACAGGAGGAAGTAGAGCACAAGGTAGAGGCCTTGAAGGCAAGCGGCACAGTAGAAAGGCAGAGCAAGGTCGTTGGCTTGGAGCATCCATCCGCTGATGGAGGGGCCTACGGCGGAGGGGAAGCTGGAGGAGATATTGTTGATGCTGATGCCCAGCGCTCGCCATCGCTCTGGAATCAGCCCGATAGCAACGGCCTGGCGGGCGCCAACGGTACCGCGGTTGAATGCGGAGCGGAGAATGTAGAGAAGCGCCGCGAGTGGATAGGTGGGTGCCAACGGCAGAAGCACAAGCAGTAGCAGACCCACGCAGCGCGGAATAACAACGGAACGGATAAGCCCGACCCGTTGGGTGAGGTGCCCTGTGAGCAAGGCGGAGATGCCGGTTAAAAGGAAGGTAAATAGAAAAGCCGAGCCGATGCGTTCCGGCCCAACATGGTAACGAATGGCAAACCAGTAGGAGATAAGAGGGCTTGTCATGCCGATGGCAAAGCCATTAAAGGCGTTGGTAAGCGAGAGCAGAATCAACATACGGAAGTCACGTAGCCCCGCTTGGATGCGCGTTCGGATGGAGGACCTTACAGGTTTTGGAGGATGAACAGAGTGTTTTGGGGCGATGTCTGGTACGGTATAGAGCACACTCACGGCGAAGATGGCAGCAAGGATAGGAAGTAGAAAGAGAGGACGAAAGGCGCTGGCTCCAGGGAACAAAGGTTGCCATAGGGGTTGGAGAGCGGCTAGGAGGGAACCAAGGGCCATGCCAAAGAAGCCGACCGCAGAGTTTAGGCTGAAAGCGTTTCCGCGCTCTTCGGGGTGTAAGAAACCGGCAAGCCAAGCGGTCTCAACCGCCGAAAACGGCCCGGCAGCTCCATTTTGTCCACGTCCAAGATTCCCCACAAAGGCTGCAACGGTGATGAGAAGACGCCCGGAGTTGAACAACACCGGCAATAGGGTAAGACCGACAAGCGTCTGATGGATAAGAAGCAACCTTCTTGGCCCCATTCTATCGCCGAGGGCACCGAAGAAGAGGCTGAGCGCGGCATTAATAAGGCCAATAGCGCTTAACAGTAACCCGATGGCGACAGCACCCCAGCCAAGTTCACGCAGGTAAAGGGTGAAGGAGACGATCATGGCCCCCTGGCCAATGGCTCTCACTCCGCGTACGACGATGAGGCGTTGAGCGTGGGTGGAGGAGGGACAAAAGGCTTGCAGCGGGCTGCGCATTGCCCTTTAGTGCATGGCCTCCGCCGCCGTGTTGGTGGAGGGTTTACGGCGCACCCGCATAATCAGCACGAGCGGAGAGACGCACAGAGTGGAAAGCCCAATCAAGAGGAAGGCGTTGTTGAAGGCCATGGTGGCCGCCTGGTTCTGTACGGTGTAGGAGATCAGCGCCAAAGCCATTTTGTGGGCATGCGTGGGGTCATACCCTCGTGTCATGAGATAGTTTTGCAACATGGTGAGGCGGCTTTGGAAATAGGGGTTTTCAGGATAGAGGTGGGTGGTTAGCATGGCAGCATGGAAGCGTTCCATGTTATCGAGATAGGTGCTGAGAATAGCTATGCCAAAGGAGCCTCCCAGCTGACGGCAGAGGTTAAGGAGGGAGGCGCCCTGGGCGATCTCCACCCCTTTAAGACTATTAAAGGCCACGAGGTTGATAGGGGTAAACAGCAAACCTAACCCAAGGCCTCGAATAATGAGGGCGAGGCGTACGGCCGGCTCGCCACTTTGGGGTGTAAGGTGAGCTAGTGACCACATCGAGTAGATAAACAGGGTGAGACCGGTCCAGATGAAGAGGCGAGGGTCGGCACGCATCACTTTCCCGTTTAGCATTCTTCCACAGAACATAGCGGCAATGCCGGTGGCGATGCCACCCGGCATTAACACCAAGCCTGTAAGGGTGGCGGTGAAGCCAAGCACGTTTTGGGCAAAAAGCGGATAGAGGAAGACACCTCCATAAAGCCCAAAGCCGAGGATGAGGAAAAGGACGAGCGCGGCGCTAAGGTCTCGGTTTCGGGTGACGCGAAAATTGACGACCGGCGATGTGTTGCGGGGTGAAAGCTCCCAAATGACCATGGCGATGAGAGCAACAACCGAAAGGATGGTCAGTCGGGTGATGACGGGATCATCGAACCAGTTGTTGCGGTTGCCCTCTTCCAAGACGTATTGCAGAGAGCCTAGCCCAACGGCAAGCAGACTGATGCCAAGCCAGTCCACCTTTTCGATCTGCATCTTATGTTTGGCTTCCGTAAGGAAGAGGCCGATGATGAGGGCGGCTACAATCCCGATGGGAACGTTAACAAAGAATATCCACGGCCAGGTGTAGTTGTCGGTAATCCAACCTCCGATGGTGGGGCCGAGAGTAGGGGCGATAATGACACCCATCACATAGATGGCCTGAACGGTGCCCTGTTGTTCTCGAGGGAATATCTCGCGAATGGTGGCCTGAACGGTCGAGATGAAGGCTGCTCCTCCAGCGCCCTGAATGATGCGCCAAAAAACGATCTCGCCGAGGGTACGTGAGGTGCCGCACATGAAGGATGCGGAGATGAAAAGGATGATGGAGCTGACCAGATAGCGCTTTCGACCGAAGCGCGAGGCGAGCCAGGCCGTGAGCGGAAGAACGATCACATTGGAAAGGATATAGCCGGTAGCGACCCAGCTAATCTCTTCCGTCGTAGCGCCCACGTTTCCGGCCATTTGTGGTAGGGAGACGTTGACGATGGTGGTATCCAGAACTTCGAGAATAGCTGTGGTGATCAGCCCTACAAGAATAATCCAGCGATACGGTGACAGCTCTTCGCCGGTATCGGTCAAAATAACACGGCGTCCGTTTCTAGCAGCGAGGTTGGAAGCAGCCATAGATGATAGACTTTCCCATTTTCGGCATATTTGAGAATTTCCCTAAGGATATACGAAGGAGTTATCCGAATTGCTGCTTTATCTACCCATGAAGGAGAGCACCGATAAGGTTATGCTCATGATCTGAGCGAAAAGAGGCGAACCAGGAAACGTAGTTTTGGATGGAGATGGAGGTGAGCGTATGAGTGGTGGAAAGGTAGAGGAGCGTACTTACTATTCTCAAGCGTTAAGACGCACACAGCCCTACATGGTCTACTTGCCCGTTCTGGACGGGAATGAGCCGCTCCCCTTGCTCATTTTGCTGCACGGGAGGGGAGGGAGCCACAGGGATTGGTTTGAGCAAACCCGTGCTCTGCGCTATTTGGCCGATTACGCTCTCTGTGTCGTTTGTCCGCAAGGGGACGATGGGTGGTATACAGATGCCTATGACGGTTCGGGAGCTTATGAGTCCGACTTGATCTCCTGTCTGTTACCGCATTTGCAGGCTACACTTCCTATTGCCTTACCCGGTAGAGCTTGGGCCATTGAGGGGCTTTCGATGGGTGGATACGGCGCTGTTAAGCTGGCATTAAGGCACTTCAAACTCTTTGGCACCGCCGTGAGCCATAGCGGCGCTTTCGACGTTACGCAGAGCGCGCAGCCTCACCCCGTTTTCGGCGATCCGAAGGCCGACAGAGGCTTTCGTCGGCAACACAACGTCTATGCTTTGGTCGAAGAGGCTCTCTGTCGTTATCCCTACGAGCGCCCGGTTCTTTGGCTCGACTGTGGCTTGCAGGATGAGTTGCTGGCAAGCACACGACGTTTTCATAACCATCTCCATTTCATCGGTTATGGGCATGAGTATGAGGAGCAAGCAGGCTATCATACCTGGCCCTATTGGGACCGGGCCTTTCGTACCGCCTTGCCGTGGGTTGCGAGGCGAGTGGGAGCCAAATCGGTTGGGGAGACGCGTTAAGTAGGAAAATCGGGTCGGGGAGTCGAAGTTAGTGCAAAACACGGCATCGTAGAGGAGTTAAGAGGTCATGCTGAACAAGAGAACAAAGCTACTTATTTGGGGCATTTCAACGGGCGCTCTCATAACTATCGGCGCACGACTTCTAGCGCAATCGGCACCGGAGCTGATGGTGAACCCAGAGACCCATGAGACGGAAGCGCAGTTTGCCAGACGAACGGCCTGGTGGCGGAACGCCAAGTTTGGGATGTTCATTCACTGGGGAATCTATGCCGTCCCTGCCGATTCATCACAGGGGGCAGCGGAATGGTATTTCTACAATCACACCACGATCGATCCGGCCACCGGTAAACCGCGTCATCTGCAGGTTGCGGAGTACGAGAGGTTTGCTCAGCAGTTCGATCCGGTGAAATTCAATGCGGCGCAGTGGGTTTCCATCGCAAAGCGAGCCGGCATGAAGTACATTGTAATTACAAGCAAGCATCACGATGGTTTCTGCATGTTTCGCACGCGCTTAACACATTACAACATTGTGGATGATACCCCCTATCATCACGATCCGATGGAAGATTTGGCTCGCGCATGTCGTGAACAAGGATTACATTTTGGGTTTTACTACTCTTTTATGGATTGGCATCATCCCGACTATCTCCCCCGTCGCCCATGGGATACACGCCCAACCGAAGGAGCAAGCTTAGATCGCTATGTGGACTATGTAAAAGGACAGCTTCGCGAGCTGTTAACGCAATACGGCCCCATTAGCGTCTTGTGGTTTGATGGGGGATGGGAACATACGGCACAGGAGGAGCATTCCCTCGAGATCGTCCAGCTTATACGCTCGTTACAGCCCAACATCGTCATCAACGATCGTCTGAATTTACCGGAGGATTACTCCACTCCAGAACAGACCATCCCCTCGGCTCCCCTCCCTCATGGGAGACTTTGGGAAACGTGTATGACGATCAATAACACTTGGGGCTACTCCAAAAACGATACCGATTTCAAATCGGCAACGCAGCTTATTCGCGATCTTTGTTTGATCGTGGGGAGGGGCGGAAATTTCCTGTTAAATGTTGGACCTACTGCCGAGGGCCTCATCCCTCAGCCGGAGGTGGATCGTCTTCTGGCCATCGGTGACTGGCTTCGTGTGAATGGAGATTCTATTTACGGCACGGAGGCAGGGCCTTATCGCAGGTTGCCGTTTGATGGAAGCTGCACACAAAAAGGCCATATGCTCTATCTACAAGTTTTTCATTGGCCGGAGGGTGGCGAATTACACCTGCCCGGGCTGAAGACCAAGGTGATAGAGGCACGGTGTCTGTTGAACGGACAGCGCCTTTCGGTAACGACAGATGCGGATGGTGTTGTGATCGGCAAACCGGACAGGCTTGATCCGGCGGCGACCGTTGTTGCCCTCAAGTTGGCCGGAGCACCGGAGGTAGAGAACGTTCCCATTGTGGAAAAGCCCGGTGCGGATGGCCATTTTTGGCTGCCGGCGGTAGATGCCGACATCCATGGCGAGCACGCCCAGCTGGAGAGCAAGGGAGGCCAACCGAACATCGGATACTGGACGGACGTACACGATAGGGTGAGTTGGCGTTTTGCGGTACCGCAAGGTGGAGACTACAAGGTACGGCTGATCTATGCCTGTGAGCCGGCAAGTGAGGGGAGCACATTTCAAGTGATAGCCGCGTCGAAGGGTGCCCCGGAAAGTCGGTTAAGTGGAGTGGTTACGGCGACAAACGGATGGGACGATTTTCGTTCGATGGAACTAGAGGGAAGCCTGCATCTTGAGGCTGGCACCGTTACGGTGGAGGTGATACCCGTAACGATGCCCCATGGCGCGGTGATGAATCTGCGTGCGATAGAGCTGATCCCTCAGTCTTAAGCCTCTGCAGGTCATAGCCGATAATCAGGAGGTACGCTTCAAGAGGGCATGGAGGCCGCAACATCTTGTATGAGGCGTGCTGAGGAGACGGAAGATATATGTCGGCAGAAAGAATCGCACGGATGGCAGATTCAGAGCAGCCTAATAGCAGTGCAGCGTTGTTTGTGCATCGGTTTAAGAATGGACTATACGAACTTCAATTAAGCCCAGGGATATTTCGACGTATTGAAGGGTTGCTAGAGGAGTTTGCGCAGTCGCATCCGAATCTGCGTGGCTCCTATCTTTCCCATGAGGTAGACCCAAGCTATTTTAGCGATGGGGCTTATGGATGGGAGGCCGTACATCGTCCACGTCTCCAGGGATTGGCCATTGAGGGGGAAACTCTCTTTGAGTTTCTCGCCTTTGCAAGCGGCTTTCGGATGCATGCCACTCCGCTAGAAAGCATTGTGAACATTGAAGAGCTGTGGATGGAGCCGGCTCCAGACAAACCTTTCATTTTGCGAGTTTGCATTTACCATAGCTTTCCTGCGGCAACCCTGCTTTATGCACCGACGGGTGAGACACAGGAGGCCGCTGCCGCTTTTGTATCGCGCCTGAAGTATCTACGAGGGTTTTAGTGTATGCCCAAGCCGATGATCCCACCACGGCGTTTGAACCTCCAAATCTGGCGTCCCTACAGCGTACCAAATTCGCAGGTGGATGAAAAAGAAACTTTAGAGGCCTTGCTGCAAGAGAATGAGCGATTGAGAGCTGAGAACGAGCGTTTGCGAACGGCTCAACGCCTATCTAGGCCTTTGAACGAGAGACATGTGCTTGTATGGGGGGCCATGCTTTTGTGTTTTATGGCGCTCGTCTTTGCTTGTTTGGCCCTCTATTTGCGCGGTTGAGCAGAGGTTGGAACGAAATCGTTCTGTGTATGCCATACTTCCCAAAGGAATCGTAGATAGGGAAGCCCGCACATGAAAGTTGGCATGTACACCACGGTTGGCGAGCGATGTGGCATCGCGGCCTATACAAGCTCTTTGATCGGTGCGCTGCGATCCCTTCCCGATACAGAGGTCGAAGTGGTGCCGATTGAGGAAGGGAGGCAGCCAAAAGAGCACTATCTGGCGATAGCAGAGCGGCTCAACGCGAGCGATATTGATGTGGTGCATGTGCAGCACGAGCACAGTTTTTGGGGTGGCATTTTGCCGGGGCATTCCGCCTATTGGGAGTTTCGATATCTTATTAAGAAGCCCATTGTGCTCACCGCACATACCACTTACACCGCAGAGGAGATGCTGCGTTACCGAACCGAGCGGCGCCCGTTGAAAAAACTGGCGAAGTGGCTTCTACTGCGCAACCGCGCATGGGTAGATAGTGTGCAAATAGCCCCTTTTGTAACCGCGATTACCATCGTGCACACGGAGGAGGCAAAGCAACAACTCGTTGAACGAGGAGCCGATCCGAAGTTCGTGCACGTGGTGCCGGCAGGTGTGCCGGAGGTTGTTGCTGCGGCTACGGGAGGGGAGGCCTTCCGGCGTCGCTTCGGGTTGGAGGGCTATCGTTTAATTACCATTTTTGGCTACATTGCGCCCAATAAGGGCTATGAGTTGACTTTGGAGCTGCTCCCCTCTTTACCGGAGGACGTTAAGCTTGTCATTGCCGGCGGGCCGCGAAATGCTGCGATGGAGCCCTATTTCGCCCAATTGCGGAATGTCATAGAGTCGTCTGGAGTAGCTAATAGGGTGGTCATAACGGGCTATCTTCGGGATGAGGAAGTAGCCGAAGCGATGGCGGCCAGCACGGTGGTATTGACTCCGCATACAGAGGCGACCGGTTCTTACTCCGTCACCATTCCGTTAGCTTATGGAAAGGCCGTTTTGGCGTCCGATCTGGCCTGTTTTCGAGAGATCGCGGGGCGTATTGCCTGTTTAGAGCTATTTCATGCGGGCGATGTGGAGGACTTCCGACGGCACCTCCTTCAGCTGTTGAATGATGAGGCCAGGAGGGCCACTTTAGAGAGGGGTGCGAAGGAGTATGCGGAGCGCTACTCCTGGCGTCGAATTGCCGAGCGGACACGCACGATTTATGAAGAGGCCCTACGCATTTACGCGCCGGTAACACGCAGACCCTATACCTTATCGGGGAAGCAGGCCTCTTCCTAGTGGACGGCGAAGAAGCCGTGATCGAACAGAATAATGGCTATGAGGAGAAGCAGCAGGCTCATACAGCCAGATGCGGAAACCGGCAGTGGGACGGTTGTGCCGGAGAGGCGGCGTGCAAGTGATTGTTCATCGGCGAAATGTTGATTGGTAGCCCGTTCATAGACGCTCCAGCCGGTACGTCGCGCGATATTGAAGGCAAACTCGGCGAGCGGTTCTACGAGATGTGCAGGGGGATCGGCTGGAATACGGATTGTGATGGCGTTACACTGATCGGCGGCATCGGGGCCGGGATGAAAGCTCTCTTGCACGAGGTTTCCTAATTGCACGACAACGTAGAGGCCTTGTTCCTCATCGCAGAAAACGAAATCGTCCCCTTCAGGCACGGCGTTCGGTAGACCGCTGAGATAGGCTTTCAGCTCATGGTAGGGTTGTCCTTCGGGCACGGTTGCTTTATGCAGGATGAGTTCAATGGGCATGCTGCTCTCCTCATTTGTGGTATATGTAACGGCTTATGTCGAAAAGACACCGAAGTATATACGGATTTCGACCCTGCTGATCTCTCAGCTTTCGAGCGCGCTGGAGTCGCGGGCGCCCAGGTTGGCATATATCTCGCGTGTGGCGGTGGACTGATTAAGCGTATAGAAGTGAATGCCTCGCACGTGGTTGTCTAACAGGTCACGACACTGCTCGGTAGCCCATTGAATGCCTACACGGCGTACATACTCTTCATCTTCGCCACAGCGGCGGACGGCGCGGAGCAGCCCGGCAGGGATGCGGGAGCCACGGGCCAGTTCTGCGATGCGCTCCATATTGGCGATGGAGGTGATGGGCATGATGCCGGCGATGATAGGGACATGGATGCCCGCCAGCTCGCAACGTTCACGGAAGTCGTAAAAATCGCGGTTGTCAAAAAAGAGCTGGGTGACGATGTAGTTCGCACCGGCATCCACCTTTGCCTTCAGGTGGTCCATCTCTTTAAGACGATTCGGGGTATCCGGATGTCCTTCGGGATAGCCGGCCACGCCAATGCCGAATCCTCTTGGATCGGGATGGAGGCCACTTTCGTTGAATTGTCGGATGAAACGAACAAGTTCAGCGGCGTAGCGAAAGGCATCTTTAGAGCGGTCGTAGTTGGGCTTGTCACGGGGAATATCGCCGGAGAGCGCCATAATATTGGAGATGCCGTGGGCGGCATATCGCTCGAGAATGGCCTGTATCTCCTCTTGGGTGTGGCAGACGCAGGTAAGATGGGGTATGGGTTCGCAGCCGATCTGCTCTTTAATGCGCACCACCAGTTCGTGGGTTTTCTCGCGCGTCGAGCCGCCAGCTCCATAGGTCACGGAGACGAAGGAGGGGCGTAGGGGCATCAGCTCCTCAATGGTTTTGAAAAGCTGCTCCCAACCCTTGGGGGTGCGCGGTGGAAAGAACTCAAAGCTAAAGGTTGTACGGTGTGCGGCAAAGATGTCGCAGATGTGCATGTCGGGTCTCCTCGCCGTTTATGATACCTCAGCATTCGAGTGGCGACGTGCTATAATAAGGCCGTAGACAGTCGAATCCTCGGTAGCAAACAGGACTCTATGGATCAAAGTCATATTCGTAACTTTTGTATCATTGCGCATGTTGATCACGGCAAATCCACTTTAGCGGATCGCATTCTCGAGGCGACCGGTGCGGTTAGCCCTCGCGAGATGCAGGAGCAGTTGCTCGACACGATGGATTTGGAGCGGGAGCGAGGCATCACCATCAAGATGACGGCGGTGCGCCTGCATTACAAGGCAAAGGATGGGCAGGTCTATCAGTTCAATCTCATTGATACGCCCGGACACGTGGATTTTACGTATGAGGTTTCGCGTTCGTTGGCGGCCTGTGAAGGTGCTTTGCTTGTGGTGGATGCCGCGCAGGGCGTCGAAGCCCAGACGTTGGCGAACGTAAACCTTGCTTACCAGAATAATCTAGAGATCGTGCCTGTTATCAACAAGATTGACCTACCTGCCGCCGACCCCGAGCGTGTGAAGGAGGAGATCGAGAACGTTTTAGCCATAGACGCTTCCGAAGCGATTTTGGCCAGCGCCAAGACCGGAGTGGGGATAGAGGAGATTTTGGAGGCGATAGTCCATCGCATACCGCCTCCTTCCGGCGATCCCGAAGCGCCTCTGCGTGCCCTTATTTTCGATAGCAAGTTCGATACCTATCTCGGTGTAATCTGTTATGTACGCGTTGTAGACGGGCAGATAAGGCCGGGGCAGCGGATACGCTTTATGTCTACCGGCAAGGAGTTTGAGGTTTTAGAGGTAGGTACGTTTACACCGGAGCGGCAGCCGGGGGAGATGTTGGCGACGGGCGAGGTCGGCTATTTAGCTGCGGGCATTAAGACCATAGGAGATGCGCGGGTGGGAGACACCATAACCGATGCCGAGCGCCCCGCCAAAGAGCCTTTGCCGGGGTATCGCACGGCGAAACCGATGGTTTTCTGTGGGCTTTATCCCGTGGATGGGGCGGACTATCCTGACTTGCGAGAGGCTTTGGCCAAGCTGCAATTGAACGATGCGGCGCTCTCTTTTGAGCCTGAGACTTCGGCAGCGCTCGGTTTTGGGTTTCGGTGTGGATTTTTAGGCCTTTTGCACATGGATGTGGTGCAGGAGCGGTTGGAGCGTGAATTTAACCTCAGCCTCATTGCAACCTCCCCTTCGGTGGTTTATAAGGTCTATCGAACGGATGGGACGGTGGTAGATGTAGACAATCCCGCCCATATGCCTCCACCGACGACGATCGATCATATCGAGGAGCCTTATGTGGCGGCCACCATTTTGACTCCGAAGGAGTATGTGGGCCCGATTATGGAGTTGTGCCGAGAGCGGCGAGGCGAGTTTGTGCATATGGAGTACACGGCGCCGGATAGGGTGTTATTGAAATACGATATTCCTCTTAGCGAGATTTTGATGGATTTCTTCGACCAGCTTAAATCGCGCACTCGCGGGTATGCGAGCTTTGACTATGAGCTATCCGGTTATCGCGAGTCGAAACTGGTGAAGATTGACATATTGATGAACGGCGATCCGGTAGATGCCTTGTCGTTCATAACGCATAGAGATAAGGCTTACGAGCGGGCACGTCAGATCGTAGAGAAATTGAAGGAGGTGGTGCCACGCCAGCAGTTTGAGGTGCGCATTCAGGCAGCGATCGGGGGCAAGATCATCGCGGCAGAATCGGTGAAACCTCTGCGGAAAAACGTGACGGCGAAGTGTTATGGGGGCGACATCACACGAAAGCGCAAACTTTTGGAGAAGCAGAAAGAGGGCAAGAAGCGCATGAAGCAGGTTGGCAGCATCGAGTTGCCACAGGAAGCGTTTTTGAGTGTGCTGAAGATCGGAGATTAGGCATGTTTGGCGGTACCGCATCGGTTGGCAAAAGTGCAGGGAGTCTTCCATGCTGAGGCTGGAGGAGTTTTTGCTACAGCTTGCCTGCGGCCTCTTTCTCTCCTGCAGCGCAGTGATGTTGGGCTTTTTAGGCGTGGACTTCGTGGGGCGAGACCTTTTCGCCTGGTTCCAGCGGCGCCGATGTTGGCGAC
This sequence comes from Chthonomonas sp., assembly GCF_035294505.1. Taxonomy (NCBI): domain Bacteria; kingdom Bacillati; phylum Armatimonadota; class Chthonomonadia; order Chthonomonadales; family Chthonomonadaceae; genus Chthonomonas; species Chthonomonas sp. The sequence goes on from NZ_DATGKU010000064.1 coordinate 19,092, forward strand.
AGCCCTGCAGTTCCCTTGTGCGCGAGCTGGCGCCGCTCTTGCTTTCGGAGGATAGCGGCGCGGCTATGGATGCCGCAACGCGTTTGGCCGATGCAGGCGACAGCAGTGCGGTGCCCTACCTTGTTCATGCGCTTAAAGTGACAGTGGAGATGCAGCAGCCGGGCTGGCGGGAGCGAGGAGAGGTTTTTACGGAAGCGCTGGCTAAGATAGGGGATGGACGTGCTCTGCCTCTGTTGCGCGAGCTTGAGGACGTGCGTGGGATAGGGTTTATCCCCTCGATACGGCGGGCTATTTTATGTTTAGAGCCTCGTTCCTTGCTTTTACGGGCTGGGTCCTCACCCTACGATTCGCCTAGGTTCTTGTTGCAGCCTGTCGGCAGGCGCATAGAAGAGCTGAAAACACTCCTTCATGTTCTGCCGAACGACGGGAGCGTGCCGCAGTATGAGCCATTTCCCAGGCAACATGGTGAGAAGGAGAACCTCTCGTCGCTCCCGAATAAATCGGCAGAACCAGGCCAAGGAGGCTAAGAATGGATCGAGAATGGCAAGCGCTTTTGCCGTCCGCCGAGGATGTGGCTTTCTATCGTGAGAACGGCTACTGGTTAGCTCCGCGTATTCTCTCGGATGCGGAACTTGAGGCCTTGCGCGAGCACCATGCGCGTGTGGTGGCGGGGTGTTATGAAACGACTCGCGCCCCTTGGTCTCACGATCCGCCACCGGGGCAGCCCATTGACCGCATCGTGAAGATAGACAACAGCCATTGGGCCGACGCCACTATGGCCAAGCTGGCGCTGCATCCGTTGATAGGCGCGATGGCCTGCCGATTGACGGGAGCCGGTGCCATAAGGCTTTGGCATGACCAGCTTTTGTTAAAGCCGCCGGACAGCGGGGAGAAGGGCAACGTGGGATGGCATCAAGACTATCACTATTGGCAGTGCACCGACCCGCCGGAGCTGTTGACGGCTTGGGTAGCCCTTGATGATGTGACCGAGGAGAACGGGTGTATGCAGGTGGTGCCGGGAAGCCATAAGTGGGGCTTATTGCCGGAGGGCGACTTCTTTACCAAAGACCTCGACGCGCTACGAGCACGCATTGAGGCCGTGAGCGGGCGAAGCTTTCGTACGGCCTCGTGCATTTTGCCGGCCGGAGCGCTCAGTTTTCATCACTGTCTAACTATTCACGGCAGCGGGCCAAACCGCAGCTCTCGGCCACGCCGTTCGCTGGTGGTTCACCTTATGCCGGAGGGCACGCGCTATCGGGCCGGTACACCCGGCGATGGACACATGAATGTGCGCCTGCTGAGCGGGAAGGATGGCGACTATTTTGCCGGCCCCTATTTTCCCGTGCTTTATCGTGAAGGAACCGGCGAGAACCCATGGCGCGTGCAGTAAAAGTCCACGCGGTTGCAGGAGCGCTTCTGGAAGATAGGTGCAAGGTGTGCCGCTAGCGTTTTTCCATTGCCGTGAGGAGGGCAGCGTATTTTTCCGCCACGAACCGGCGCTTGACTTTGAGCGTGGGCGTTAGCTCTCCTCCTTCGATGGAAAAAGCGTTGGGCACGAGTTGAAAGCTGCGCACTTTCTCGAAGTCGGCCAAGTCGGTGGTGTGGGCGTCTATTTCGTTGCGGTAGAGTTTTTGGACTTCCGGGTTCTTGAGCAGGTTTTCGCGGTTATCGGTAGGGATGCCCTGTTCTTGTGCCCATGCTTCCAGCCTTTCGAAGTCCGGCACGATAAGCGCAGAAACAAGCGGCTGCTGATCGCCAAAGAGCACTGCCTCTGCGATAAAACGGCTTTGCTTTAGCAAGGCTTCTACGCTCTGGGGAGCCACCTTTTTGCCGTTGCTGAGTACGAGGATGTCCTTTTTACGGTCGGTAATTTTGAGATAGCCGTCTGCAGAAAGCTCTCCGATGTCGCCGGTATGGAACCATCCCTCCTCATCAATGGCCTCTTGGGTGGCTTGCGGCTTGTTGTAGTAGCCCTTCATACAACCCGGACTGCGCACCAGGATTTCGCCATCTTGAGAGAGTTTGAGTTCGACGTGAGGCAGCAGTGTGCCCACCGTTCCGATGCGCTGTTTGCCGGGGCGGTTGATAGCGATGACACCGGCTTCAGAAAGCCCGTAGCCCTCCATAATGGGCACACCCAACCCCAGAAATATCTCCGCCAGATGGGGAGCAAGGGGAGCACCTCCGGAGACGCAGTAGCGGAGTCGGCCGCCGGTAACGCGCTCTCGAATTTTACGCAGCACCAAACGCTCCGCAAGAGCATATTGGGTGGCCAGTAAAGGGTCGAGGTGCTGAGGGCCTTCAGGGCCGAAGCGTTTGCGTGCGACCTTTCGGGCCACCGAGAGCGCCCATTCGGCAATGCGCCGCTGTTTCGGTGGGGCTTGCTTTAGGGTATCTTCCACCTTTTCGTAGATGGCTTCCCAAAGACGGGGCACGCAGAGAAGGGCGGTAGGGCGTACCAACCTTTGAAGCTCATCTACAAAGGTCATGAGCCCTAGGGAGTAGACGATACAGGCGCCGACGCGGAGCGGAAGGTAGTAGCCACCGACCCGTTCGGTAATGTGGCTGAGCGGTAGGAAAGAGAGGAAGACATCGCCGGGGCCGAGCTGGGCGATCGGCTCTTCCACCACGGCATCGGGGGTGTGGAGGAGGTTGGCATGGGTGAGCATGGCACCTTTCGGCTCTCCGGTGGTGCCGGAGGTATAGATCAGAGTCGCCAGATCATCGGATTGCACCTGAGCGCTCAATGCATCGAGTTCGGCCTCCGACTTCCCATGCCTAGCGCCGATGGCCTTTACCTCATCAAAGGCCAAGGCCCCCTCCGCTTCCAGTTCGGCTTGGGTGCCGGTCATGCTGACCAGGTATTCCAGCGAGGGCAACTCGGCGCGATGGGCTTGAATTTTCTGGCGCTGTTTCTGGTCGGCCACGATGGCCATGCGCGCCCCCGAATCGCGCAGGTAGTAGGCCACTTGGCTTGCGGTAAGCGTGCCGTAGATGGGCACCGTAACGATGCCGAGAGATTGCGCGGCCAGGTCGGCGATGGCCCATTCCACACGATTTTCATGGGACATGAGCGCGAGCCGATCGCCTTTGCGCAGCCCGAGAGCATCGAGGCCTCGGCGGAAGGCGCGGACTTGTTCATCGAACTGCCGGTAAGTCCAGAAGGTGTAGTCCTGGTTACGTGAGGAGCGAAACCCTACGGCGTTGGCGTTGGGGTAGGTTTGTACCGTCTGTTGGAACATGGTGTAGAGGGTACGTGGTTTCATAGCGCTGTCCATCCTTTAGTAGATTTATATCCTACTTTGCTTTGCAGATGAAATCTATGGTAGGGACGTGGAACGAAGACCTTAGGTTTCGTTATGTTGGTCAATGATATACCCGAATTTAACATCGGAAAGAAGCATCTCCCACTTCCAGCTCCGATCCCTGCATGGGCAGTCCAATGCGCCACCTGTTGCAACGTGCCCTGCTTCAGTATCATCGCTCATTGCCTCTGGGCAAAAAATTTTTTGCCAAACCCTTGACAACACGTCCCAACTTTGTTATAATATAACTACACAACCCTACAAACCTTTCCTGCTACTTCTCTGCTCGTTAAGGAGGTCGCAACCATGAAGGCTTTGGCAGTCAACCGGCTCGTGGCGCGTTTGGGGCTTTCGGCCCCTTCCCGTTTTGCCCCCTGGCAACGGCTCTGTGCTCTCACCACTCTCGGCAGCTTCGTTTGGAGCTTTGTGCTCTCGACTCCTTGTGTGGCCTTTGCACAAACTCGTGAGCATACCCCCCCCCCATAATTGCTAACAATAAAAACCCCATGAACTTCCCCAACCCCAAACGTTCGCAACCCCACTTCTCCATCAACTACCTCCAACCGGCCCCCAGGCCTCCCCATCCGCTCGCTCCGGCCACGCGCTCCCTCTCGCTGCTGGATGCTCTGGGTCAACCCACCCAATCCGTCTCCCCTACCCAACGCCTCCTGTGGCGCAAACGGCTCCATCAGCCCAAGCTCTCTCCCTCTCCGCGGCCTGGCTGCACCTGTGGCTGGCTCAGACCGCTTTAGGTCAAGACCAGCACCCCCAAGCCGCTCTTAAGGAGTTGGCGTGGGTGCGGCATTTCGCCCAACCCTCCTGGTCGGTCTACGGCTTAGCCCTCTACGACACCGGTTTGGCCTTGTATGAGGAGGGCCGCTATGCGGAGGCGGCCGCGCTGTTTCATCGCTTGGTGGCGGGCAAGCCGGCTTTGCATGGGTTTGACCTTCGGGATGCGGCGTTGTTGTATCGGGAGTGTCGGGCCTGTTATGGGTACCATGCCGCCCATGCTAAGGCGGGGATACCGGAGCCGGTGTATTTGGACCCGTGGTGTGGGGCATCGGGGTTGGCGCTCTGTTTTGGGCGTTGGGGCTTGCCCACCTCCAAGGCGTATGTGGCCAAGGTGTGTAAGGTAACGGGTCGGGGAAGCAGTTTGGCGGACTTGGTGGCGGGGGCGCGTCGGGTAGGTCTGCACGCCTACCCGTTGGCGGTGCATACGGAGAAGGTGCTGATGGCGTTGCCCAAGCCGTTGATCGCCTTTGTGGAGCACGACCATTTTATCGGAGTGGTAGGAGCGGACACGCGAGGGGTAGAGTATGTGTGCTCGGATTGCGGCCCCTGGCCTGGGGGCAAGGTGCATGTAAGTTGGAAGCAGTGGGCTTTGTTGGAGCCATCGGCCTATTTGGCGGTGGTGCGTCCTGGAAGCGCGCAGGAGGTAGGGTTGTTAGCGTTGTTGGAGGGGCGTGTGGAGGTGGCCTCTCGGTATTTAGGGAGAGTTTGGCAGTCCTCCCCGCCTCCTCCTGGGGGTGGGGGGAGCGGCGGGGTCAGCCCCATCAACCCCAACGGGACGACACGGTGTGGGTACTCTCCGGCCTCGCCCCAGCCGCCTTGTGACTGCAATACCCCGCAGCATCCGGGGAGCGGGCAGGCGGGGCCGGTAGGGGCCGGGGGGCGTCCTCCGGTACAGGCGATGGCGTTAGGGGGGCCTTCGCAGAACGACCCGGTGGATTTGGCCACCGGGGAGGAGGAGTACGGCCCGGAGGTAGATTTGCGGGTATACAACCCCATTGGGCCTTCGGTGGTGTGGACGCGAGAGTATGAGAGTTTGCGGGGCTACGACCCCACGTACGAGTACGACGATTTCGGATACGGTTGGACGCAGGGCTACAACCTGGGGGTGTACGACCCCTCCACCCAGCTTAACCCGCAGTTGGTGGCGGGGCAACAGGGACAGATAGGGCTATCGGGTTCGGATGCACCGGCATCGGGTTTGCAGTGGGACAT
>NZ_DATGKU010000065.1:0-2500 GCF_035294505.1 Chthonomonas sp.
AACCCAGCTCACGTACCACTTTAATCGGCGAACAGCCGAACCCTTGGGACCTGCTCCAGCCCCAGGATGTGATGAGCCGACATCGAGGTGCCAAACCTCCCCGTCGATGTGGACTCTTGGGGGAGATCAGCCTGTTATCCCTAGAGTACCTTTTATCCGTTGAGCGATGGCCCTTCCACGCGGGACCACCGGATCACTATGGCCGACTTTCGTCTCTGCTCGAGCCGTCGCTCTCGCAGTCAGGCGGGCTTATGCCATTGCACGCAACAGCCGATGTCCGACCGGCCTGAGCCCACCATCGCGCGCCTCCGTTACCTTTTGGGAGGCGACCGCCCCAGTCAAACTGCCCGCCATGCAGGGTCCCGGACCGGGATGACCGGCCGCGGTTAGACACCAGAAGAGCTCAGGGTGGTATTTCAAGGTCGGCTCCCCCGGAGCTGGCGCCCCGGCTTCACAGCCTCCCACCTATCCTACACAGAGCCCTCCTGATGCCACTGCAAAGCTGCAGTAAAGGTTCATAGGGTCTTTCCGTCTGACCGCGGGTACCCCGCATCTTCACGGGGAATTCAATTTCGCTGAGCCGATGCCGGAGACAGTGGGGAAGTCGTTACGCCATTCGTGCAGGTCGGAACTTACCCGACAAGGAATTTCGCTACCTTAGGACCGTTATAGTTACGGCCGCCGTTTACCGGGGCTTCGGTTCGGAGCTTGCACCCCTCCCCTTAACCTTCCGGCACCGGGCAGGCGTCAGACCCTATACGTCGTCTCTCGACTTCGCAGAGCCCTGTGTTTTTACTAAACAGTCGCCACCCCCTGCTCTGTGCCACCCCCGCATGGTTGCCCACACAGGGGTCTCGCTTATCCCGAAGTTACGCGAGCAATTTGCCTAGTTCCTTCGGCATCGTTCTCTCAAGCGCCTCGGTATGCTCTACCAGTCCACCTGTGTCGGTTTCGGGTACGGTCTTGATGCTGGAGCTGTTTCCCGGAACGGGGCCGCAGCACGGGCAATCCGATAAGCCCGCACACGCCTTCCCGTTCGTCACTTCCAGCAGGCCCAGGAATGTTGACCTGGTTCCCATCGACTACGGCTTTCGCCCTCGCCTTAGGGGCCGGCTCACCCTGCGCGGATTAACCTTGCGCAGGAACCCTTGGACTTCCGGCGACAGCGTTTCTCACGCTGTTTGTCGCTACTCATGTCAGCATTCGCACTTGTCATACCTCCACCAGCCCTCGCGGGTCCGGCTTCGCAGGCATAGACAACGCTCCGCTACCGCACGTGTTTCCACGCGCCCATAGCTTCGGTAGATGGCTTAAGCCCCGTTACATTTTCGGCGCAGGATTTCTGTTAGACCAGTGAGCTATTACGCTTTCTTTAAAGGATGGCTGCTTCTAAGCCAACCTCCTGGTTGTTTTGGAATTCCCACATCCTTTCCCACTTAGCCATCATTTGGGGACCTTAGCTGATGGTCTGGGCTGTTTCCCTCTCGACGACGGACCTTAGCACCCGCCGTCTGTCTGCCGCGCTATGCTCCGCGGTATTCGGAGTTTGGTTAGGTTTGGTAAGGCTTTGGGCCCCCCTAGCCCATCCAGTGCTCTACCCCCGCGGGCAAACACGCGACGCTCTACCTCAATAGATTTCGCGGAGAACCAGCTATTTCCGAGTTTGATTGGCCTTTCACCCCTAGCCACAGCTCATCCCCGACTTTTTCAACAGGCGTGGGTTCGGCCCTCCAGCAGGTGTTACCCTGCCTTCAGCCTGGCCATGGCTAGATCACTCGGTTTCGGGTCTTCCGCCCGCGACTGAAACGCCCCACCGCGCAAGCGCGGCAGAACTACGCCCGTTTCAGACTCGCTTTCGCTGCGCCTTCGCCTAACGGCTTAAGCTCGCCGCGAACGGAAACTCGCTGACCCATTATACAAAAGGTACGCCGTCACGGCACCAATACTCGCGTATCTCGGCCGCTCCGACTGCTTGTAGGCATCCGGTTTCAGGTCTCTTTCACTCCCCTTTCGGGGTGCTTTTCACCTTTCCCTCACGGTACTCGTTCACTATCGGTCACCAGGGAGTATTTAGGCTTGGAGGGTGGTCCCCCCGTCTTCAGACAGGATTGCTCGTGTCCCGCCTTACTCAAGGACCATCGAGGCTTGACGCATACGGGGCTGTCACCCGCTCCGGCCGGCCGTTCCAGGCCGTTCTGCTTCCCTCTCGATGGCCACTGGCCTCCTCCGCTTTCGCTCGCCACTACTCGCGGAATCTCGTTTGATGTCTGTTCCTCCGGATACTGAGATGTTTCAGTTCCCCGGGTTCGCCTCCCCACACTATGGATTCATGTGAGGATACCCATCGCTGGGTGGGTTGCCCCATTCGGACATCCACGGATCAACGCCTGCTCGCGGCTCCCCGTGGCTTTTCGCAGCGTGCCACGTCCTTCATCGCCTCCTGGTGCCAAGGCATCCACCGAATGCCCTTCTCGCGCTCAAGAACGCCCCCATGCACGGA
>NZ_DATGKU010000066.1:0-24833 GCF_035294505.1 Chthonomonas sp.
ACCATCCGGTTCGCCCCCCACGTCCGCCTTACCCCAGAAGCTATTCGGCTGCTGAATTACGCTTTCAAAGGGCACCGCTTCACATCCGAAGGGGTCATCTTGCCTCTCACCACCCATAAAGTGCGAGAGCAGGTGGAAGAGGTTATCGAGGTTTTGGATAAAGCCCTCTCTCAGGGCAAAAAGCCCGAAACGGTCTCCTTGCCCGCCCACAGATAGGTTGCCCCACAATTCCCTCATTTTTGGCACATGCAAAGGCGAAGCCTGTGGCGGTAACCGCATTAAAAACTGGTTTGGCCGTTTAAGTGTTGTTTTGGGGCATTACGACGGCTCTGGCGTTGGATGAGACGGCGCTTTCAGGGTTCTATCCACACAAAAGTGTATTATATAGGCAGCGTGGCTTCGCATGGCTGAAGCGGCAGTTTCCTGCAGTATGTTCCGATCTGTTCAAAAAGGAGCGAGCGATTATTCCTATGTCAGCAAATGACTCTATATCCCTATCGGCTGAAAGCCGTCATCTCGTGGCGGCCGTTCGAGCGCTTCAATCGGCGGGCCAGCCCCTAACACTGGCTCATTGGCTGCTGGTACTTCTCGGCCAACATCGCGGCTTGGTGGAACAGATGACCCAAGAAATCCATCCAGAAACGCTTCTCCCCCTGCTTCAACGGCGCCTGCAGCAGGGTCACAGCGGGCCGCAGCTTTCCGAAGAGGAGGTGGTTGCCGAAGCAGAGTGCATTGCACGGGCAAGAAACACGGCTCAAATCGAAGTACGCGATCTCTGTGCGGTTATCCTTACTCGAGCCGGCTATAAGCTGGAAGAGCCTGTTCCGCTCTCCAAAAGCGCCTCTTGGGAACAGCCTTTCTGCCCCCTGCTAGAGCGCTATGGGAGAGATTTAACGCGCGCCGCTCGCGAAGGCCGCCTCTCCGCGGTCGTCGGGCGTGAAGAGGAGATACAGCTGGTTATAGAAACCCTATGCCGACGTACCAAGCGCAACCCGGCCCTCATTGGGCCGGCCGGTGTCGGCAAAACGGCCATTGTGGAGGGCTTGGCCCAATATATCGCGCGCGGCGCCGTGCCGCCCCTCCTACAAAACGCCCATCTCTGGGCTATTGAGCCGGCCTCGCTCCTCGCCGGCACCCATGTGCACGGTGAGTTCGAGGAGCGTGTGCAAGCCCTTCTCGCCGAAGCTCGCCGTACCGGCGTACTGCTTTTCATTGATGAGATGCACACCATCGTGCGCGCCGCAGGAGGAGGGAGCGACCTCGCCAACCTTCTAAAACCAGCGTTGGCCGGCGGGGAGATCGCCTGCATTGCCGCCACCACCGACGATGAATACCGCCGCTTCATCGAGGCCGACCCCGCCCTCGAAAGGCGTTTTCAGCCCATCCGCGTTCAGGAGCCAACGCTCGCTCAAACACGTGCCATCCTCGAAGCTCTCCGAGACGAGCTGCAACGCCTGCGCGGCGTAAGCGTGAGCGATGGGGTTCTCCAACAGATTTTAGAGGTGGCCCATACCTGCCTGCGCAACCGCTGCTTCCCCGATAAAGGCGTAGACCTGCTTGAACAGTGCGTCGCGCACGCGCTGGCAAAAGGACAAACCGAGGTGCGTGAGAGCGACGTGGCCGAGATAACCCGCCGTATGACAGGCGTGCGGCTGACGCCCGCCGAACGCATCGCCCGCTTGAAACAGGTTCTGCAGGAACGCCCTTTGATGCTGCCCAGCGATGCCGAAGCGCTAATCCATCGCCTAAGTGTTAGCTTGCGCGGCCTCGATACCCACCCCGAACGTCCCAACGCCACCCTTTTACTTATCGGAGAGATGAGCCACATGGCGCGTCCGCTTGCCGAGGCCATCGCCGAAGCCATCTACGGCGATGCCGCCCGCCTCGTGGATATTGACCTTGCCGGCATGCGCGAGGCGCACGATATCTCTCAGTTCATCGGTTCGCCTCCGGGCTATGTGGGCTACGAAAGCCGTCTGCCCATCCATCAAATTGCCCAGCTCGGCAGCTGTGTGTTCCTCTGTCGCAACATCGAATCCTGCCACAAAAGCCTTCGCAGCCTGCTCGCTCAAGCCATCGCCACCGGCCTTCTTACCGACTCGTGCGGCAAACGCATCTTCCTTAGCGACACGATCACCCTGCTCTCCGCCGACGTTAACCCAGAGCAGCTTCGGAAAATGGGGCTGGTCGGAGGCCACACCAAACAGATACCCGACCCGCGAGAGCTGGCCGAAAGCGTGCTGGAACCCGACTTCGTGGAGCAGATGGATGAGGTGTGCATGAGGGCGCCATCGCCCATCGAACGCGAAGCCCTCCTCACCACGCCCTGTCTGCAGACGCTCATCCAACGCTATCATGCGCAAGGCATCGAACTGAAGTGGGATGCTACGGCGCTGGAATGGTTGCTGCAACGGCAACAACACGCCGCTCACCCCCGCGACTGGGAGCGCGAGGTAGACGAGCAACTCGGCGCGATCTTGGAGCCGTACCTGCCCGATGTGCCCGGCGAATCGGCCCCTCTTACCGTAACCATCTTCCAACACGACAACGCCCTTCAGGCGCGCGTTGCATAGAGCGTAGGGGGCAGCCTTGCGGTCACCCTATTTTATTGGGCAGGCACGAGGCCTGCCCCTACAGTATGTGTTGAGGTTGCCCTGTTGTGGCATCCCCCTGCAAGGGTTACCTGCCCATCAGGAAACAAGAAGATTGCCCGGTTCAATCTAATACAAGCTGGTCGCCATCCCACCGGGCCGATTTGACTTCGGAAACGAGAAGCAGATCGGGGAAGAGACGCTCGAGTTGGGCATGAAACGCGCCCACATCGCCGGTGGTAAAAAGCCGATGACGCGGCGTACCAAGCACTTCAAGCGAAGACAACATTTGGCCAACGGTCTCCGCGGTAGGTTCGGCAGGGTCTATATACACAAACTGCGGGCTGAGGCGGCGCAAGAGGGGGAGCAGAAAAGGGTAGTGTGTACAACCTAATATAACGGTATCTACCTCGTGAGCTTCCAATTCGTGCAAGTAGAGGCAGGCAGCCTCTCTAGCCGCCTCGCTCCCCTCCGCACCGGCCTCCACGATGGGAACAAAGGCGGGGCAGGCGACCTCATACACCTCGTAGTCGGGAGCTATCCGGCGCAGCGCCAGGCGGTAAGCTCCACTCTGAACCGTTCCTTCCGTGGCCAGCACCCCAATGCGACCATTCCGTGTGCGCTTCGCGGCCGCTTGTGCCCCCGGTTCGACCACACCCAAAACGGGCACATGCGGGTACTTCGCCTGAACCACCGGCAAGGCGACCGCCGAAGAGATATTGCATGCCATCACCACGCCCACGCACTCCGCAGTGGCATTGGCTAAAAGCGCCTCGCTAATGCCGCACGCAAACCCGCGTACCTCATCCAAAGGACGCCCGCCATAAGGCACATGCGCCTGATCGGCCACATACCAAATCGGAATATGGGGTGCCGCCTTGCGCAGAGCATGAACCACCGTAAGCCCTCCGACTCCCGAATCGAACACACCGAGAAACGGAGCGCTCACGGGCGAACCTCGTTGCTCTCGGAGGTTCTCTGGCTATCGGGCTGAGCGGGCAAATCCGCAATGGGGAAGGGCGTTGTCCAGTCCGTCATTTGGCTCTGAAAGGGTTTTCCCTCCACCGTGACGGCCATCATTTTTACGCCTGGAATGCCCTGCAGGGCATGGCGCAGTGCCTTTTGCGCCTCCGACTCGGTCGTGTCTCCCATATTGGCCAGCTGATTAAAGGCGCTGTTAAAGTCTAAATAAGCCACGCCATCCTTTACCCGTGCTCCCAACAGCTTCGTGCCCCGCGGCAACACCGGGTAGGGCGTCGTCGCCTGTTCCTCCAATAAGCGGTTGATCGCATCGGTAACGGGGGTCTTACTGGCCGTGCTGGTGGGGTTGGGAGCCGGGGGCGATGTAACGGGCGGGGGCACGCTGTTCGTAGGCCCGGAAGGGGTTGTCGTGGACGAGGGTTTGTTACAACCCGTGAGCCACACGGACAACAAAACGGTTAGAAAACCACAAACAAAGAAGCTGCTTCTGCGTAATCTCTTCATAGTGAACTATCTTGGCCGATGTCGCCTCGCATCCTAATGGGGCTATAGAAGCACCCCAAAATCTCCAACCGCAGGCAAGTATACTGTGCACTTCGCTTCGTTGTCAATCGGGCGACGTTCGGATGCCCTGTAAATCTCATCTCGAACCGAAGGCAAGATGAACCACTGTCATTTCGCGTCGAAGGCAACTGTCATTTCGAGCCGAAGGCGAGAAATCTTAAGTTTCACACCCCATCCGTTCTAAGAGGAAGGGGGGTGGGGCTGACAATCTCACGGTTCTAGAGTCAGTTTGCAAAACAAGCCGACTTTGTTCGCCCCCTATCCCGTCCTTTCCCCCGATTCGGGAGAAAGGGGGCGGTTATGGTTAGTTTCCAAAAGGAAGCTAATCATAACGAAACCGCCGATTAGCTTGTTGGCCCTCCCGCCCCCTGTAGGGGTAACCCTTGTGGTTACCCACTATGTGGTTCCCTCTATGTTTGATAGTTTCTCATCGTGATGGACATGTCTAGAACTACTCAAAGAAAAAGACCCCGGACATCCGTGTCCGGGGAAGAAAGCGCGGCCTCCGTGCCGCTTTAGGTCTCGTGTTCTGGAGGGGTTGTTTGAAAACTCATGCCGCTTTACGAAGCGTTTTCAACGACTTGGCCTCCGGAGACGAAGAGGCCTTCATCGGTTTAGAGGCTTCGGCAGAAACCTCCTCAAGCTTGAATCGGCTTGTAAGCTCCTCCAACTGATGTGCCATGTTGCCGAGTTCGGCGGCGGTTGCGTTTACCTCCTGCATTCCCGCAGCCTGCTCTTCAACGGAAGCAGAGACGTTTTGCGTAGAGGCTGCAACCTCTTCTGCGGCAGCGCTCATCTCCTCCGCACCTGCGGCGGTCTCCTCACAGATGGCGGCTACGCTCGCAACGGCCTCAGAAACCTTATCCGCCGACTGGCTCATGTTCTCCACCAGCCGCATATCTTCTGCCGCGTTTACTGCAACCTGCTCTACCGTCTTTTGCACTTCGTTTACGCTCTCCGCCATCTGTTCCGCCAGGGCGGCAATGCTTTCGATATTGGCTGTAACCTGTTCTACCGAAGTGAGAATCTGCATCAGCGCTGTGCCGGCCTGCTCGCTTTGGGAGGTTCCTAGGGCCACCTCTTGGCTGCTTGCATCCATAGCGGTCACCGTCTGTTGCACCCCCTGCTGCACCTCACTAATGAGCGTGCTGATCTGCCCTGTCGCCTGAGAAGAGCGCTCGGCCAGCTTACGCACCTCATCGGCCACCACCGCAAAGCCGCGTCCATGCTCTCCGGCCCGCGCTGCCTCGATGGCCGCGTTGAGGGCGAGCAGATTGGTCTGTTCGGCGATTTCGTTGATGGTTTGAATGATCGTGCCGATCTCCTGTCCCATCTTGCCAAGATGTTTCACCTTCTCCACAGCCACTTCAACTTGTTGACGAATGCGCCCCATGCCATCAATGGTCTCTTCAACGGCTTTGGAGCCGGCGTGAGCATCCTGTGCGGACTTCTGGGCACGCTCCGCGATCTCCTCGATCGAGTGGCTTACCTGCGAGACGATTTGGGTGGCCTCCTGCATCCCCTTATTGGCCTTTGTTGCGGCCTGCTGTTGCTCGGCTAACGTTTGACGAATATGGGCGATGGCCGCCTGAAGTGTCTCTACTGCCGTAGCCGCCTCGGTGGCCGCTCGGGCCTGTTGATCGCTGGCACGGGCGATCTCCTGACTTGTTGTGGCCGATTGGCTTGCCGCCTGAGCTACCTCTTGAACAGAACCCGCGATCTCGTTGGCCGCCTGCGCCGTCTGCTCCGCGGAGACGTTCAGCTGACGGCTCATCGCGGAAACCGCTATGGCGCTTTCGGCAACCTTACTTATAAGGTCAATAAGCCCTTGGCGTGCTTCTTCATAAGCATGTATGGCGTTCTTTATTTTTGTTAGCATCTCGTTAAAGGTTCCTGCTAGATGCCCTAATTCATCCTTGCGAGATATGTCAAGAGGCTGCGTTGTTGGTTCTACGGTGAACGTAAGATCGCCTTGTGTCAAGTGCTGCAAACCTGTCTCTAAACCCGTAAAACATACACTCTTTAATCTTGCTAGTCTTTCTGAAACCTGTGCAAGTGGCTTCGTGATGGAGGTGGTCGTGAGCCACGCAAGGCCCAGACTCAAGAGCGTTGCCACGATCATGAGCGCGGTAAATTGCAAACGGGAGGCGGCCGAGAGAGCCAAAGAGGTCTCATGCATCTGTTTGGCGCGCTGGTGTGCATCCTGAATATAGTCATCGAGTGTTTTCTCGATGTCGTTGAGCCAGTAGCGCCCACTCTCCTCGGAGAGCTTCTGGGCCTGCTCGTTCTTGTTTTGCCGGGCAAGCGCCCGAACTTGTCGATCAATGGGCAGAAAAGCGCTCCAGTCGCTCTCTATTTTTTGAATCGCCGTGCGATCGGCATCGCGTGTTGCCTCCTTTTTCCACTGGGAGAGCGCCTCTTGAAGGGCCGATTCGTATCCCTGCATCTCCTGCGAGTAACGCGCGATGTCGGAGGCACTCCGGGCTAAAATGAGATCCTTCTCATCTCTTTGATAACGCAACATGTTGCCGCGTACTCGTACTCCATCGTTTAAGAGTCGTTCATCCTGGTAGAAACGGCTGTTCATCTGTAGAAGGGCATTCATGCGAAGCAGGCCCAGAACGCCCAAGCTTAGCATGGAGAGAATACAGACTCCAAAGCCAAGTGCCAGTTTATGGGACGTACGTAAATCGAGGAACCAACGCATTTTTCATCTCCCTGAAGCCGCAAGCTGTTTTTGGTCTAGGTCGTCTTCTGTTGACCTTCGGTGTAGGGATTTTCGCAAAAACGCGCCGTTTCTTTAGGGCGCATCACCCTCTATTGCTAGCCTGTTCACGCAACAGGAATCTGTGATGGGCTACAACTCCCCTCTGTGCCCGGATAGGGGGCGAACAAAGTCGGCTTGCTATACCGACTGCCTCTAGAACTGTGAGATTGTCAGTCCCACCCCTACCCCTTAGAACGGGTGGGAATGGAAACTCAAGATTTCTCGCCTTCGGCTCGAAATGACAGTTGTGGTATCGGCTCGAAATGACAGTTGTTTATCTCGTCTTCGGCTCGAAATGACAGGTGTATTATCGTCTCGAAATGACAGGTGTTTATCTCGAAATGACAGGCGTATCATCGGCTCTTCAAGCCCCCACCCCCGCCCCTCAAGGCCGACGCTGGGGTAGGGCGCCCTCCCCCTCCCCCTACAGGGAGAGGGGAGATTAGCAAAAGGGGCACGGTCACCGTGCCCCTACAGGCGGTTTCCTTTGATTAGCTTTCCTTTTGGAAACCAACCACAACCGCCCCCTTTCTCCCGAATCGGGGGAAAGGAAGGGATAGGGGGCGAGCAAAGTCGGCTTACTCCACGAATTGGCTCTAGAACGGTGAAGCCGGCAGTCTCTGCAACCCCTCCCCAACCCTCCCCCTACAGGGGGAGGGAGGGTTAGCTTCCCCCCGCGTGCGGGGGGATGAGAAGGGGGCTTGGGCATCGGCATTCCGCAGCCCTCCCCTTTCCCTCAGAACCGGTAGGGATTGAAATTCAAGATTTCTCGCCTTCGGCTCGAAATGACAGGTGTTTGTCTCACGAGAAATGACAGGTGTTTATCTCGCTTTCGGCTCGAAATGACAGGTGTATTATTGGCTCGAAATGACAGGTGTATTATCGTCTCGAAATGACAGGTGTTTATCTCACAAGAAATGACAGGCGGCTGTCTCACCGGTTCTTCAAGGCCGACGCAGGGGTCCCCAGAAAATCTTGCGATTTTCTGGGGCAGGGCGCCCTTCCCCTATTAGGGATAGGAAATCTCCACGCTTACAGGGTATATATGATCGTCTGTATATTGCTCGCCGACAGGCGATGATACGAGTCTATTAAGGAGGGTTGTGTGATGCGTGTGGAGTTGTTGGGGACGGCCGCTGCGGAAGGATGGCCCGGGCTCTTTTGTGATTGCAGCGTGTGCGCCTATGCCCGCGTGCATAAAGGCAAAAACGTGCGCACGCGCTCTTCTCTGCTCATAGATAGGCGCCTTAAAATAGATTTTCCACCCGATACCTTCTACCATACGATAGCCCATAACATCGAGCTACGCACGTTGCAGGCGCTGCTGTTTACGCACGCCCATGAAGACCATTTCTGCCCGGCAGAGCTGCAGTATAGCGGGGTGCATTTCGTGTCTAGGTTGCTTGAGCGCCCTTTGCCGGTTTATGGACCGCCGGAAGTCATCGAGACCTTGCGTCCCATGCAACAAAAGTGGGCTCTTCCTCTGGAACTCCACACGCTTTGCGCCTGGAAAACGGAGACGATTGCAGGCTATGAAGTGACACCGATTGTGGCCCATCACGATCCGACCATCACCTGCTTTAACTATGTGCTGCGTGATGCGCAAGGCACCACCCTGCTCTATGCCAGCGATACCGGCTGGTACGATGAAGCGACGTGGAGTTTCTTGTTAGGCTGCAAATTGGATGCCGTTGTTGTGGAGTGCACCAAAGGCCCCTTGGAGGGGGATTATGGAGGGCATATGTCTATTTCCGACGTGGTGAAGATGAAGCAGTGGCTGCTCGAAAACAAGGTCATTCACCTAGAGACCCCCATAGTGGCCACCCATTTCTCCCATAATGGAGGTTTTACCCACGAGCAACTGGAGGCGGCTTTAGGGAAGGCGCACATTGTGGCAGCCTACGATGGGTATATGCTCAGCGTAGGCCCGTAAGGCGGTCGAGGAAACGCAGAATGCGGTTTTCTTCGATTAGTTTCGAGAGAGAAACGCGCTCGGTGAGCGTGTGAAAGCCGCAAAGCAGGAGCAGGGTTCCAATAAGCCCCCCTAACGAGAGGGTTTCTGCACAGGCAAACCCCATGGCCGCTCCGAGGAGATTGCTGCCAACATCGCCGAGCATCGCTCGGCCCCGTGCATCGTAAGGCCATAAAGAGGCCGCACAGAGAATAAGGAAGAAGAGAGGGTGATGAAGGGGGCTTGTTACCTGCAGCAGAAGAGGGAGAGCGACGACCAGAAAAACGGCGATAGCGCGCCCGGGGCGCAGATCGAGGAGATTGATGGCGTTGGCAGAAAGGGCAATTACAAGCCCTCCAAGAACCACTCTTGGCCAGTTCGGCGCGAAGTTCTCGTAGCTGAACCACAGTGCGAACAGGCCGCCGCCTGCAGCTTTCAGAAGGCCGGTGGTGAGTTTTCCATTTTGAAAGAGCGCTCGCAGATGCCCCCTGAACCCTCTATATTCCGATGTGCCCCACAGGTCATCAGCAAGGCCGAGTAGTCCAAAGACGACACAGAGAAGCTCCCAACTGAGAAACTGAGGACGCTGCATCGGCCAAAGCCTGGCGAGCAGGCTAAAGAGAAGAAACGTTTGGAGGAGAACGACGGCGCCGAAGCTCTGCGGAATGGCCACACCCCGAAAGTTAGTCTGCAGATGCCCCCAGCGACGTAAGAGCCTTTCGCCCAGCCATGGCAGAGCCACCAAGAGGACCAAACAGGCGGCGAGGAGGCGGTAGTCCATCTTTAAGGCGCCCCTAGTTTGCGCGTCGCGGCTTCTGGACGGTAGTGAGGAGTGAGCCAGAGCCGCAAAAGGACGCGGGCTACCGCGTAGAACTGCATCGCCCGATGCAGCAGATCGGCCGGCCGTCTGCCGGTAACGCGGTGCCGCATGGGCAACTCTATCTCCTCAAGGCGTGCTCCGAGCCGCAGGGCACGCACCGTAAGCCCCACTTCGGCTCCCCAGCCTGTCTCAAAACCGCCGATCTGCTCTAAAAGCTCCCTCTTAAGCGCTCTCTGCCCGGAGAGAGGCGCTTGAAAAGTGCATCCGGTAAGCTTGCGAATGCCCCATCGTGCAAGGCGAACGACAAGGCCAAACCCCCCGCCTTTTTGGGTTTTCGGGAAGACGGCGATAGACATATCCGCCTCCCCTTTGCACACCGGCTGCACAAGCGCGGCCGCTGCCTCCGCCGTCTCTTCCAGATCGGCATCCAACAGCAGCAGGATATCGCCGTTGGCCACCCTCAAACCCGTTTGCAAGGCGGCTCCCTTACCCCGATGAGGGCAGCGTAAGACAAGATCAGCGCCGGCCTCTTCAGCCCGTTGTGCCGTAGCATCCTTTGAACCATCGTCTATAACCAAGCATTCCGCTGCGGGCAAGGCGCGTTTTACGGCGAGGACGGTTTGCCCTATGCGCATCTCTTCATTGTAGGCCGGAATGAGAACGGAGAGCATTTTACGAGGAGCTTGGAGTTGGAATAAGGTCTTTGGCGGTAGGTTTCACGCCGAAGTCGCCGCTTACTCCCCCTTGTAGAGCGAGGACAAGGCTGTAGAGGCCGATGCTATCGTCTACGTTATCAATCGTCGGAACCTGTAGTCCGAGGGAATGGTAAACAGGCACATCGGAGACGGAGGCATTTTGCGGTTCGCACATCACCACCGTAGCGCCCAGATGCTGAAGTGCGGCAATGAGCGGAGCGTCCACATCGGTTACGCGGGGGGTGGCGTCGGCATGGCTGCCGGCAAGCAGCACAAAACGATGACAGACGGGCTGTAGGGGGTAGTTGGAGTGGAAGCTGATGAGGCCGGCATCTTGCAGGGGGCCAAGTACCGGATCGTTGGCGTTTTCTCCTTTAACCAGCGTGGTGGCGAGGAGATTCAACAGTTTGGCACGGGTGGTAGGCAGGTTAGGATGATCGGAGTGCAGTTCGGTAAGCCTTTGATCGAGGAGGCCTCCATCATCCGACAAAATATGTTGAAGGGTGATGACGTCTACCACCTCCCCTCCGGCTTGACTCACCACGGTTTGGATGGCGGGAATGGGGTCGGAGTAGTCGCCAACTTGAATGAGGGTAATGGCCTGGCCTTGGAGGTCTTTTTGAACCAGGGAGGGCATCACCTTATCCAAGAATTTTTGATAGTTGGCCACCTGTTGGCGCTTGGCAGCAAGGTCTTGCTGCACGGTGATGTTCAGGTTGTGCAAGGCACCGCTAAAGGTGCGAACGAGGCGCGGGGAGACCGTGAGGCTGCCAACCACAAGCCCCACGGTAAGCGCGAGAAAGATGGCCGAAATGGTGATGACGTGATATTTAAATCCGGGTCCCACTTAACATTCCTTTTTTAGCGAAAGTGGTAGTGCCAGAGCACGGAGAGAAAGCGCAGTAGGGCCTTACCGGCACCTGAGATGAAGAGCATGGCGATGATGGGAGTAGATGCTGCGAGGAGAATGAGAGCGAACGCTCG
This sequence comes from Chthonomonas sp., assembly GCF_035294505.1. Classification (NCBI taxonomy): domain Bacteria; kingdom Bacillati; phylum Armatimonadota; class Chthonomonadia; order Chthonomonadales; family Chthonomonadaceae; genus Chthonomonas; species Chthonomonas sp. Next base: position 11,354 of record NZ_DATGKU010000066.1, read on the forward strand.
GAACAGCTGGTGGGGTTGCGTTTCCAGCAGGCGTCCTATCCCTTTGGCGTCCACAAGTTTTGAGCCGATGCGAAGGCGTGTGAGAAAAGTGCTTGACATGCCACGCCGCCCCTTATCGAGAAACTCTTCTAAAGAGAAGTGGGTACCAACGGCCACGATGAGACGTGCACCAAGCTCATCGGCCAGCAGCATGGCGGCATCCTCACTGGTACCTGCCATATGGAAGACATGTGCATTGAGGCCGAGTTTTTTGATTCTTTCCATCCCTGGGGCACCGCGCCCATCTTCCCTGGCATAGCCGTGCACCACCAGTTCGGCCCCGCATTTAAGCGCTTCATCGCTCACGCTATCCATATCGCCAAGAATAACATCGGGGCGAAGGTGAACTTCCAAGAGAGCATCGGCGCCCCCATCTACGGCCAGCAGCACCGGTCGGGCATCGTGGAGGTAACCGCGTTCCAACAAAAGCGCCAAATCCTGTTTGTAGCCCTCGCCACGCACCACAATGAGCACATGGCGATCGGCGAATCGGGTTTTTAAGGGAGGCACCTCGATGGGAGCCGCAAGCAGGCCTTTCTCGCGCTCAATGTAGGCCAGCGTATTTTTGGCAAAAAGCGTTAGCTCATGATCGAGGTTGGCCCGAGCGGCTTCCATCTGTTGTTCCACAAGCTCCAGGGTAAGGCGCTTGCCTTGAAGGCAGAGGCCGTTCTGAAAGCGAAGGCTATCCCCGATCAGGGTGGCTTGGCCTCCATCCGGCGCAAGGAAGAAGGCCTCCTCACCCACCGCGTCGAGGAGTGGGATGCCGGTCTGCATGAGAATAAGAGGCCCTCGATTGGGGTAACGCCCAGAGATGGAGGCCGCGGCGTTGACCACGGCGGAGACGCGCTTTTCCACAAGCGCACGCGCTGCTACCGCATCCAGGTCTTGATGAGCGATAAGGGCGATATCGCCGGGGCGTAGACGAGGAATAAGGTTCTTTGTGCGCCGATCCTTCAAAACCCGCGCATAAACTAAAGAGGCCTTCTCTTCAAGAGCTTTACTTTGATCGGTTATCTGCGCGTTGCGAATGGTATACATCCCTTCTGTAGGGGACGACTTTGGTTTTAATGGTTCACGCCTCTTAAAGCGAGGCACTACACGCATTATGTGCTCTAAGGCGCTACATTGTCAAATTTAGTCGGTTGTTTCTGCAGAAATGCCGTTTACTTCGCCAACGAAGCTATTTGGATGCAGGGTTTCATACAGTTGTGTGGCCAGCTTGAGGGTCATGCCGGGGACAGCGGCCAACTCCTCGATGGTGGCGGCACGTATTTTAGCGAGGCCGCCAAAATGCAGTTGGAGAGCTCGCCGACGCTTTGGGCCGATGCCGGGAACCTCCTCTAAAATGGAGTGAGTTTGGGCGCGTTGGCGCACTTTGGCGCCAAAGGTATTTGCAAAGCGATGGGCTTCATCGCGAATGCGTTGCACCAGGTAGAGCGCTTGGCTGTTGCGTGGCAGGATAACAGGGTCTGGCTCGCCAGGTAGATAGAGGTGCTCGAACTGTTTGGCCAAGCCGGCAAGGGGAAGATGGAGATTAACCTCTTCCATGGCGGCCTCTGCCGCGGACACCTGTCCACGCCCACCATCCACGATGATGAGGGAGGGTAGTCGGGTGAACTTGGGGTTGCCCTGTTTGGCCTCCTTCAGACGGCGCGCGATCACCTCATGCATCGAGGCATAGTCGTTTGGTTTGCCATCGCTGCGTTTGATCTTGAAGCGGCGATACTCTTGGGGCACCATCTCGCCCTTTTCGCAGACGACCATAGAGGCGACCTGATGTTCCCCCTGGGTATTGGAGATGTCGTAGCACTCGATGCGCTGCGGGATGTCTTCCAAACCCAGCGCCTCGGCCAGCTCTGTAAGGGCTTGCTCGGTATTGTCGAGGCGTGCGCGCATCTCGGCTTTGATCTGTTCGAGGGCGTGTAGGGCATTTTCGGTGGCCATTTCCACCAGGCGTTTGCGCTCTCCCCGAACCGGCACCTGTATTTCCACCTTTTTACCTCGCTTTTGGCGCAGCCATTGACGCACGATCTCTATCTCATCGATATCGCAGGGGAGGAGAATCTCTTCGGGTATCGAGGCGGCCTCCTGATAGTACTGTTTTAGGAACTCGCGAACCACATCGCTAAGGCTCTCCTCCTCGGTGCCCTCCACCAGAAAATGGTTTTGCCCAATGAGCTTGCCCCCACGAATGAAGAACATCTGCACACAGGCCTCTTTCAGGCCTGTGTTATCCTCCACCACGGCGATAACATCTTGATCGATCCTTTCGGTGGTAAGGACTTTCTGGCGTTGGAGCGTCTCCTCTACGGCCTGCCACTGGTCGCGCAGGCGGGCAGCGCGTTCAAATTCAAGGTTTTCGGCGGCCTCCTCCATCTGTTGTTTAAGCCGTTGGACGATGTGCTCTTGGCGTCCTTCGAGGAAGTCTATCACCTCTTTCACCGCAGCCATATAGGCCTCTCTATCCGCAAGGCCGGCACAAGGCGCCATGCATTGCCCTAAGTGGTAGTAGAGGCAGGGTTTACGCACGGGGCTGCCATCGAAGGGCTTGCCACAGGAGATAAGTGGGAAGATGCGATTGATAAGCTCCATGGTGGTGCGAACCGCTCGCGAGTTGGGGTAGGGGCCGAAGTAGCGGTTCTTATCTTGGCGGACGCGGCGTGTGAGGATAAGGCGTGGAAAAGGCTCGGAGGTCGTTATGCAGAGGTAAGGATACTGCTTATCGTCGCGCAGGCGCACATTAAAGGGTGGGCGATGCTTTTTGATGAGAGAGCATTCAAGCACTAAGGCCTCTAGCTCGCTATCGCAGACAATGACCTCTAGATCGGTGATCTTGCTCACCAGGCGGCGCACTTTGGGGGTTAAATTGGCCCCCTTCTGGAAGTAGGAGCGCACCCGATTGCGCAGGTTGATGGCCTTCCCCACATAGAGAATCTCGCCTTGTTCGCCTTTGTAGAGATAGCAACCGGGGCGAGTGGGCAGTGTCTTCAGTTTTTCCTCAACGGCGGGCGTGGGCACCCCTGTCTCTCCTAGTAGGTCTTCAAATAGCAACGGTTTGGCATCGTATTAATAACGTCAAAGAGATTCTACGCACGACCGTTGTCTCGGTTTCGGTTGTCAAGGAGTTAGTGACTTCCGTTTTCGCGCCGTGAAATAGGTATGTAGGGTAGGTCATGGGGACCTACGTACTCAGCACGCGGTCGAATGAGCTTTGGGTGTTGTATCTGTTCCATCATGTGGGCGCACCATCCGGCGGTGCGGCTAATGGCGAAGAGGGGGGTGTAGAGATGGATAGGAAGGCCCATCACGTAGTAGCAAGAGGCGGAGAAGCAGTCCACGTTGGCGTAGATAGGCTGTTTTCCGGCGGCGAGGCGTTCGGGAGTGTTGCTTAGCTCCTCGACGAGCTTTTCGATAGCGGCGGTCATTTCGAACCATTTCAGGTTGTTATGCAACTCACCCAGTTTGCGGCTCATTTCGCGAAGATGTTGGGCGCGCGGGTCGGGCGCACGATAGACGGCGTGTCCGAAACCGGGGATGGGGATGCGTTTCTCGCCGGTGAGACGTGGGCGAATATAGGCATCCACATTCGAGATGTCGCCGATTTCCAGAAGCATGCGCATGGTCTCTTCGGCAGCGGCGCCGTGTTTGGGGCCGGAGAGCGTGCCGATACCCGACACGATGCCGGCGTAGATATCGGCACCGGTAGCCACGGTGACCCGTGTGGCGAACGTGGAGGCATTGATCTCGTGGTCGGCATGGAGAATAAAGTCTATGTCGAGGGTACGAACGTAGAGCGGGTCGGCTTCTTCCCCTCGCAGCATATAGAGGAAATTGCCGGCGATGCCCAGCTCGGGGCGCGGCTTGATGGGTTCCAAGCCTTGACGCAGCCTTTCAAAGGCGGCAACGAGCACGGGCATGGCGGCTTGAAGTCGGATGGATTTTCTCAGGTTGGCTTCAGGAGTATGGGTTCCGTTATCTGCATCGAACATGCCGAGGGCCGAAACCGCCGTACGCAGCGCATCCATTGGGGGAGCCGATTTCGGGAAGAGCCTCAGGAGGGAGAGAACGTTTTCGGCAAAGGCGGTCTCCTGGGCTAGTAGGGCTTTAAAGCCTTCGAGTTGGGCAAGGGTGGGAAGTTGGCCACGCCACAATAAATAGACCACTTCCTCAAAGCTGGAGTGGTCTGCCAGATCGTGGATATTGTAGCCTCGGTAAAAGAGTTGACCGGATGGGAGCACTTCGCAGATGGTGGAGGTTCCAATAATCACATCGCGTAGGCCTTCGGCAACGGCGGTCATAACGGTTCTCCTCGATAGATGCGTGGTATGGGCGTTCGCACACACGCTATTCTACCTTTTTCCTTCGAGAAGCCGCAACGGCGATTCGCCCTCTCGCTAGGGTATAATAGGGCTAACTTGTCAGCAAACCTGAGGCCATTATAGGTTCGCGACTGTTTGGGTCAACTTCTTTTGAAGAGGGGTTATTATCTTCCGTTTGCAGCGAGGGCAACGCCCAACTTTTGGGGAGTAGGAACTGAATGACACCGGCACAAGCGCTCCATGCGGTTAGCACTCACATCACTTGGTATGGCGCGCTTGATATTTTGCTTGTGGCCTACCTTATCTATCGGCTCCTCCTGTTGGTGCGCGGCACGCGAGCTTGGCAGATTTTGGGGGGGCTGTTCACGTTAGCGGCGGCGCTCTATCTTAGCTCCCTTCTCCATTTCGATACGCTGAACTGGCTGCTACGACAGGTGCTACCCCTCGGGCCGGTCGCTCTGGTCATTCTGTTTTATCCGGAGTTGCGCCATGCGCTCGAAGAGTTTGGCCCGCGGTTTTGGAGCCAGGGTTTAACGCTTCTGCCCCGTGAAGACCTAAGCGCGGTGATAGATGCCGTTGCCATGGCCACCTACCACCTATCCGCAAACCGCACCGGGGCTCTCATCGTGTTTGAACGTCAGACAGGCCTCGATGAGATCATTACGACCGGTGTGCCGATTGACGCGGTGGTGACCGATCAGCTCTTAGAAACCCTCTTTTACAAGGGCACCCCCCTGCACGATGGGGCGGTGGTGATTCGGCGAGGCCGGATCGCCGCAGCCGGATGTGTATTGCCTCTTACCGATCGGCCTCGCGTGGAGGCTGCCGTCCACACCCGCCATAAAGCCGCGATGGGGATGGCGGAGAACAGCGATGCGCTCATCGTGGTTGTCTCTGAAGAGACAGGAACCATTTCGCTGGCCGTGGGCGATAAGTTCATTCGAGGGCTTAATCGTGAGACGTTGCGCGAGCGTCTTACTCGTCAGTTGCAACCGCCAGAGCGTCTTTTTGGGAATAGGCGGGCTGTGAAATGAGACTTTTTACTCGCCAACCTCATGCGCCGAGCGGGTTGCCTGCGCTATTGGGACGGCTACAAAGCAACCTAGGGCTGAAACTCATCTCGTTGTTTCTGTCGCTTCTGCTCTACTTCTACGTGCAGGCCGAGCATAACATGAACCCGCAGATCACGGTGCCGCTCAGAGCAACCGTGCAGGTTCACAACGTTCCGAGCGACGTGATCTGCGATGCCACAGCGTTACATCCTCTTGTGCGCGTTACGGGGCCTCGCATTCTCGTGGAGAACATGCGCGATGGCGATGTGGTTGCCGATGTGGATTTGGCCGGCCAAGGCAGCAACACCCATGTGGCCATCGTGCCGGCCCGTTATACCATTCCGACTTTGAAGCCGGATGTGATGGAACAGATTCACATCGAGGGGCCGGTAACGCTGCACCTTCAGCTTTATGCCCGAATCACACGCGCGCTTCCGATTCATGCCGTGCTTCCGCCGCCTCCTTTGGGCTATACCTACCAGAGCTTACAGGTGGTGCCGGCCCATGCCGAGGTGAGCGGACGGGAGGACTACGTGGATGCCGTGACCCGCTTAAACGTCTATCCCACGCTGCTGGCCGAGGGGGTAGTACGGGGAGATTTTGCCATTCAAGCGGTGAACAAGCAGGGGGTTACGGTTTCGGATGTGACCATCTCCCCCCCAACGGCGCATGTGACGGCCTATCTGGTCTCCGAGCCATCTTTCCAAATAGCTGTCGTTAGCCCACAGGTTGCCTCGCTTCCAACACCCCCTTATCGGGTCGTGCGTATTGAGGCGCTGCCGAGCCAAGTGGAGCTAAAAGGTTTGCCTACAATTTTAGGGCGTCTTTCCGTGGTGAGCACAGAGCCTATCGAGCTACAGCCGCTCACTGCCGATGCCACATTGGAAGCAAAGTTGGTGCTGCCGGATGGGGTGAAGGCCTATAACCTTCAGGGGCAACCCCTTTCGCGCGTAAAAATCTACGTCTCTATTGTTAAGGAGGCCATTCCAAGGCCTTCACGCCCCTCTACAAGCGCTCCTACCTCGAATGAGACCCCCTCGACCCCGAAAACCGATGGTGAGTAGTTTTTGCGCATAATTAGAAGGATAAAGCGCATTTGCGGAGAATTAAACATCATGGCCGTTCAGCGTTCCGTGCAGAACCTTGTGGAAACATCGAAAAGGCCGGCATCGGCGTCTTTAACGAGGCCCACCGTGGAGACGAAGCCGATGCCTCTTATGGCCATCCTCGACAGCTCCTTCGACCTGTTACGCACCGAATACCGCCCTCTCTTATTGCTATCGGCGCTCTTTTATCTTCCGGCACACGTGATCTGTTACGCGCTTCAGGTGATTTGGATGCGCCCCGATATCTTGCAGTTTGATTACACCTCACGAAATATCCCAACCGACACCGTGCTCAGCCTCCTAGGCAAGTTCCTCCTTGTCGGCTCACCAAGCACAGCGGTACCGGGCTTTTTCTCGTTTTGCGTGTTGTTGGTGGCATCGGGGCCTCTCTGCCTCTATGTCCTCTCCCTGCTACTAGATGAAAAACCGCTCTCTTTTCGGCAAGCTTTGAAGCAGGGACTAGCCCCTGCTTTTCGACTCATCCCCTTGGCGCTCATTGCCATTGTGGTTTTTATCGGTGCGCTTTTCGTTATGCAGATGCTGTTTTATGTGATCTTGGCGTTGGTTATGTGGATGTCACGCACCCTTTTCGCCAGGGATGTGGTTGCTGTCGTCGCGTTTGTGCTTTTGTTTGTGGATTTGTTCGTGAGCTTTATGGTAGCGGTAGGAATTATAACGCGCTATTTCCTGTTTGCTTGCCCTCTGATCGTCTATGAAAAGCTGCCGGTGGGGGCCGTATGGGAGCGTAACGCAAGCCTCCTTTCGCGCTCCCAAGCGCTGAGACTATGGATTACCACAACGCTGCTGTTGCCGGTGGTGCTGTGTTTGCAGTTGGCGGCGCTTTCGCCGTTAGACTATGTGTTTGATCACTTCTCGTTTCCTCCGCTCCTATCGGAGCCGCTTCAGTCGCTCATCTCCTTTGTTGTCGCCCTCATCACATTTCTCTACATTGTCATCGTTGTTGTAAAGCTTTACGTGGACTGCCGCATTCGGCGAGAAGCCCTCGATGTGCGCCTTCTGGCACAGCGGCTGTACGCCGGGGAGGAGCGTTTATGAAACGAAGCTTCTCTGGGTTTCAACCTCTCTGCCGGCGCAGGGTGTCGAACCTGTTTTTTCCAAGTTTGGTGTTTGTTTTCTGCGCTCTGTTCAATGCCGCTTGTCTGGCGCAGACGCCCGACCCTGCCCAGGTGCGCACAGCGCTGAAGGAGATTCTTTCGCGTCCCGAGTTTCGGCCTTCGCCGCCCTCCGCTGCAAACCCGATTCTCAAGGCCATTAGAAACTTCTTCTACCACCTCTATGGCGCTTTGGAACGGTTTTGGCACTGGTTGCAACGGCGTCTCCATTTTGGGAACATGGCCACGTCTTCTATTCCAAGACCTGTAGTCTATGTACTTGTTGTGGGGCTGGTGTTATTAGGCGGGTGGCTTTTATGGCGGTTGGTGAGAAACGCGATATGGCCGCGTCTTACCAAGCCGCAAGAGAAGCCCTCTTTTAAGGTGACGACAGAGACGGAGCCGGCACCGGTCGTGCTGCCCGAAGCGGAGGTTTTGCTGCAGCAGGCTCAGCAGTTCGCGGCTGCCGGGGACTACCGGCGGGCTTTTCGCACCCTTTTCTTGGCGATATTGTGCCGGCTCGATCAAGCTCAGATCATCGAATATGCGCGAGACCGCACGAACTTCGAGTATTTGCGGGCGCTGCGGGCCAAGCGATTGGATGGGTTCTACGAAGTCATCGCGCCGTTGGCCAGAGATTTCGACAAGTTTTGGTACGGTCAATTCGCCGCGGAAGAGGGGGACTATCGGCGAGGCCTAAGCGCCTATGAAACCGTTGTGAAGCTGTTAGGGGGCGCTGCTATTCGAGGGGCGCAGGGGGGTATGAACGGTGCGTAGCGTTCGGGTCTCCTATGAGCTGCTGTTGGGGCTGCTGTTCGTGGGCATGTTTTTAGCGCTCGTCTATTTTAATCGTGCCGGCAGTCGCACCCTCCCCTCGGACCTCCCCACCTCCTTAAGTTCACGGCCGATTGGGCTAAAGGCGCTCTATCTGCTCTATGACCGGTTAGGCTTCTCGGTGGAGCGGCTGGCCGGGCCGTGGAGCCGGCTCGACCGAAGGGCGGCGTTGTTGATTGTGCAGGAGCCGCTTGAGGATTCGCGGCAGCCCTCTATGGCGGAAGAAGAGGCGTTGATGCGCTGGGTGGAGAACGGCGGCACGCTCTTTTATGCATCGGGGCTGCCGGTGCGCGGCTATGATCCTAGAGACCCGCTGGGTGGAGACCTTGCCAATGTGGCCGCCAAAGAGGTGCCTTCTGTAGCGCAGGTCGCGCCCACCTTGGCATCCGATCCGCTGTTACGGAACGTGCACACCATCGCGGTTCGCTCCCCTATTCGCCTGCAGTTTCGACCGGGAGCGCCGTATCGCGTGCTTTTCAAGGACGCTCAGGGAGATGTCGCGGTAGAGAAGAGGGTGGGAAAGGGACGGTTGATCGTGGTAGCGGACGATCTGTTGTTAAACAACCAGGGGATTGCTCTGCAAGACAACGCCGTTTTTATGACCAATTTGGCTGCGCTGGCGGTTGGCAAGAGCGATAGATGGATACTGTTTGATGAATATCATCACGGTTACGGGTTTGACGGCGCCCCTGAAGTGCTTGGGAATGAGGACGTTTGGAAAGCGTTGCCTGTGCCGTTGAAGATGGCTATTCTCTACCTTGTTGTTTTAGGGCTTGTGATCATTTATAATGAAAACCGTCGGCGCGGACCTCTTCGCTCGATGTTCGTCACAAGGCCTACGGCAGGGGCCGACTATGTCGTTTCGCTGGGGCGGTTCCTGCAACGTGCCGGCGCCACCGATCTCGCTTTACAGCAGCTCTATAGGGCCTTTCTTCACGCCTTGACGATGACTGTGGGTGTGGCCGAAGAGACTCCACGCTCGGTGTTGCTTGAGAGGGTTGCGCGGTATGGGGTAGGCGACATAGAGGGATTAGGCCCTCTGCTGGAGCGATGTGAGCAGGTGCTGGAAAGGGGGCGCCCTTCAAAAGAAGAGCTTCAGGAGCTTGTGCGCGCACTAGACGACTGGAAAAGGAGGCTTCATCTTGTCGGATTTTGAAAACGTTTCTCCTGCGAACGTGCCCCCTGCGGTTTCTGTCCCGCCGGTTCTTTCCGGCGATTCGGCAGGCGCGGTGGGCACTGTGCAGCAGGTGGCAGAGCGCATCTCAGAGGAGATGCATAAGGCCATTGTGGGGCAGCATGAGCTTATAGAGATGCTGATAGTGGCCTTACTAACGGGTGGTCACGTGTTGTTGGAAGGGGTGCCGGGAACGGCCAAAACGCTCGCCATACGCACGCTTGCCCGTATTCTCAACGTCTCGTTCGCCCGCATTCAGTTTACGCCCGATCTCATGCCCTCCGACATTTTAGGCACCAACGTTTTCGACCCACGCAGCGGGCAGTTCAACTTGAAGCGAGGGCCGATTTTCGCGGGCCTAGTGCTGGCGGATGAGATCAATCGTACCCCTCCTAAAACGCAGTCGGCCCTGCTGGAGGCGATGGAGGAGCGGCGGGTGACCATAGACGGCGTTTCCTACGAGCTACCCTTCCCGTTTCTGGTTTGTGCCACCCAAAACCCGGTTGAGTTCGAGGGCACCTATCCGCTGCCGGAGGCCCAGCTCGACCGGTTTATGTTGATGGTGAAGATCGGATATCCGAGTTTGGAAGAGGAAGAGGAGATACTGACCCGAGTTTTGGAGGGCTTTCGCGCACAAGACCTTGATACGGCCCACATCACGCCCTTTTTGAGCGTTGAGGAGTTGGGGAAGCTGAGGGCGGAAGTGGAGCGGGTGCGTGTGGAACCGGCGGTAAGACGCTATGTGGTTCAGGTGGCGCGCGCAACTCGCGACAATCGGCATACGTTGTTAGGGGCCAGCCCACGTGCCGTCATTACCCTCTTTACGGTGGCTAGGGCGCTGGCTGCCATACGGGGGCGAGATTTCGTAACGCCGGACGATGTGAAGGACGCGGCTTTTCCGGTTTTGCGACATCGCCTCATGGTGCGCCCCGAATCGGAGTTGGAAGGTTTCACCTCCGATAGGGTATTGGAGGCGGCCTTGCAAGCAGTAGAGGTTCCGCGCTGAGAGCGGTGGTTATGCCCACGCGCATAGCGCTCGTTACCCGTCCGGCGGTAGGGGGCATTCGCCGTCATCTACACACGCTGATCTCCGGGTTGCAGCAAGCCGGTTGGGAGCCGTTTTTGCTGGCACCGCCCGATTTTGTGCTTGAGGGCCTCTCTGTGCCGCTCTACCCCATGGCGTTCAGTCTTCGGCAAAACCCACCGGCACACATCCGAACCGTGTTCCAGCTCGCCCAAAGGCTCCAGGCACACTCGCCGCAGATTGTGCATGCGCATGGGCTGCGGGCGGCTCTGTTAACCGCACCGGCCGTATGGCGCGCACAGTTTCCCTTCGTGTTTACCCTGCATAACCTAGTACCTCGGTTGAGCGCGCCCCAGCGGCTCTTTTTCCGGTGGGCTGCCAAGCGTGCAAGCCGCATTATTGCCGTGTCGGAGGCCGTGGCGCGCTCCGCAGAGGCGACCGGCATTCCCTCTCAAGGGCTGGAGGTGATCCCTAACGGAATAGACCCTACCCCCTTTTTACAGCTGCCCTCACGGGGAGAGGCCAGGGCGCAGTTAGGCCTGCCGTTGGAGCGTCCCGTTGTTGCCTCCATAGGGCGGCTTGCCAAAGAGAAGGGGTTTGACGTTCTGCTTGCGGCCGCTCGGCAGCTCGCCATGCGGGCTACCCCACCGCTGGTGGTGATAGCAGGCGATGGGCCGGAGCGAGAGTCGCTGGTTCAGCAGGCCTCCTCTCTTGACCATGTGAGGCTGCTAGGGCCTCTGCCGTCGGTTGAGCCCCTATATGCGGCGGCCGATGTGGTGGTGATTCCTTCGCGTGAGGAGGGGCAAGGGATTGTAGCCATAGAGGCCATGTTTGCCAGAAAGGCGATTGTGGCCACCGCCGTCGGTGGATTGATGGAGACGCTGGGTGGAGGCCGCTACGGTCGGCTCGTGCCGCCGGAAGACAGCACGGCCCTCGCAGAGGCCATCGAAGCGTTATTGGCCGACCCGGTCCTGCGCGAGCGCTCTATTGAGGCCGCATTTCAAAGGGCGATGGCTCTTTACACGGCCGAACGAATGGTTGCGCGCCATTTGGCGTTGTATCAAGAGTTGCTGCCTAAAAAAATTTTTTGCTAAACGCCCCAAAACCCCGTTTTTTGACGTTTTTTTGACGATCGATTGTTAAAATGGGTGTATAAGGTCGCTGAAATGGCATCTTAACCAATCTAACCGGCCGTTTCGTTAAAACATTGGAGGGCAGATAGCGAAGATGAACAAAAAAAGCACTCTATTGGGGCTGTTGCTCTGCTTGTTCCTAAGTTGCTGTTGGCCGTGTCGTGCCGTGCAAACGCCGGACGATTCGGGCAAGCCTGCGGGCGCTCAGGGGCAGAACGATGTGGATAGCAATAGGGAGAGCTCGGCGAAGAAGAAGCAGCCAAAAGAGAATCGCGCTCTAATGGAAGCCTTACGCAAACTACCTCCCTATTACGGGCCTCGCAAGCGTCTTGGCGTGATGAATATGGATGTGAAGGTAACGGCCACCTCCTACACTTCGCCCACCCCCAGCGGAGGCACCGTGACCACCACAACCATTCAGATACCCCCTCCCACCGATTTTGGCACAGGGCTTACCGAGATGCTCACCACGGCGCTGGTCGAAAGCAAACGGTTTGTGGTGCTTGAGCGCAGCGCTTTACAGGACATCCAGGCGGAGCAGCAGCTGGGGGCGAGCGGTGGGGTCAACCCCACCGCGGCTCCGAAGACCGGCCAACTGCTGGGCGCACAGGCCCTCATACGCGGTGCGGTTACCGAGTACTCCTTCGAGGAGTCCAGCCTGGGAGCGGGAGGGGTTTTAGGCAGGGCGCTTGGTCTTTCCACAGGGCATTCCACAGCGATGGTGGGCATTGATGTGCGCATCTACGATGTGGTTACCGGCGAGGTGATCGATTCGGTTCATGCCGTAGGGCGCGCCACCGCCAGCGGCACCGCCATCTCTTATAACAAAGGGGATGTGGGGCTTACGATGGATGCCGTAAGCAACACGCCTCTTGGGGAGGCCGTGCGACGGGCTATCGCCCAAGCCGTGCTGTTTATTTGCAACCGCATGCAGGCGGTGCCTTGGGAAGGACGCATCGCCGACGTGGAGATGGGCGACAATAACACGCAAGACCTCTATCTGAACGCGGGAACCGATGCCGGTCTGCAGGTGGGCGATAAGCTCGACATTCTGCACCCCGGCCACGCCATTGTAGACCCGGACACGCAGACCGTCATCGGGCGCACGAAGGATGTGGAGGCGGGACAGGCCCACATCGTAGAGGTGCGGGATCATATTTCCATTTTAGCCGTAGATAGCGGCAGCGGTTTCCAGGTGGGAGATGTCGTTCATTTCATTTCCCATGCGGACGGTTCGTCAGAAGATAGCAAAACATCTCAATCGAAATAGAGGAAAAACTTTTCACAGGAGAGGATGGACATGCGCAAACAAAAAACAATCCTCCATACCATAGGCTGGCAGGGAAGCATAGCACTCGCCTCGCTCCTGCTTTTCTGCCGGCTGGCCTGGGGAGCGCCAGGGACCACTCTGGCCGCTCCCCCTCAACAACTCGTCTTTTTGGGCATTCACGGCAATGCCGACCCCGTGTCGGTGGTGATGAACAACGTCACCTATACCTCGCAGGCGCCCGATAACCTGGCCGGCACCGGCACGTTGGTAATCCGTATCGGCAGCACCACCTTGCCGGGTATTCCCAATGTGCCTTTTAGCCATGTCTCGGTGGATAATCAGGGGCGGGCAAACGGCCTTACCTATGTGTTTACCAACGAGCTGGATATTCCCAGCATCTTCGGCAGCGGGGTTGGG